>JBAZBZ010000024.1:0-2948 GCA_041671145.1 Bacteroidales bacterium
TTACGAAATATCAAAACTTGAGTCAGAACGATTGTTTCTTGCTGCTGCAAAGCAAAACAATTTTGAATTGGTTATATTGCGTCCCACAAATGTTTTTGGAGAATTTCACCCTAACAATTTCCTGCTGAATTTAATGCGTCATTTGAAGAACCATAAACCATTTTTATATTCCGAAAATGCAGTTGTAAATTATGTTTATGTGAAAGATGTAACTAATGCAATAATATATTTTATTAAAAATAGTGTTCCCGAAAGGATATATAATATAGGCAAAGGAATGAAGCTGAAAGGTTTTGTTTGTTTTGTATATGAACTACTTTCTCTCAAACCTAATACATATAAACTCCCCAAAATAATAATACGTTTTCTGGAATTAGTAAATTATTTTGGAATTAGTTCATTTAAGAATATATTGCGTTCAATATCAAATGTAGTGAAATACGATGACGATAAAATTCAAAATATTGTTGGATATAAATATGGAATCAAAGAAGGGTTAAAAAGAACTTTTGATTATTATAAAATAAGTGGTAAATTATAGAAAATGAAAATTTGTTATCTGGCAGACGGCGAAAGTGTTCACACAGTAAGATGGTGCAAATATTTCAAGGAATCGGGACATGAAATACATTTGATAACATTTAAAAATGTCTTGCTCGAAGGAATAAATGTTCATTATATAGATGCCGGAAAAATTAATATTTCCGGAGGTAACTGGAAGATAATTTTAAAATACAGAAGAATAAAATTATTGATAAATAAAATTAAACCAGATATTTTACACGCTCATTATGCTACAAGTTATGGATTAATTGGTGCTTTAGCAAACTATCATCCATATATTGTTACTGCTTTGGGAACTGATGTTTTAATTAGTCCGTTTCAATCAAAAATTTATAAATTGATAATAAAATTTGTTATGCGAAAAGCTGATTGGATTACTTCAATGGCTGAACACATGACAGAAAAGCTCGTCTTATTGGGTGTTGAGAAAGGTAAAATTGATGCTGTTATTTTTGGAATTGATGATGAAATTTTCAATAAAAATAATCGCAAATTACCGGATGATAAATTTGTAATAGCAAGCACACGAAACTTTGAGCCAGTTTATAACATACCGCTGTTTTTTAATGCAATTAAAATAATAAAAGATAAAATTCCCAACATTCATGTGAATATGCTCGGAGATGGTTCATTGCGAAATGAATTTAAAAAAATGGTAAACAAACTTGAAATTTCCGATGTTGTTGATTTTATAGGAAAAGTTCCACAACCTGAGATCGCAGAAGTATTGAATAATTCTCATCTTTTTGTTACATTATCTTTATCCGATGGAAATAATATTTCACTGAACGAAGCAATGGCATGTGGTGCTTTTCCCATTGCTTCAGATATTCCTGCAAACAGGCAATGGATTACTGATGGGATAAATGGTTTTATTGTTCCTCTTGATAATCCTGATATTCTCGCTGAAAAGATTTTATTTGTGTATGAAAATTATAATAAGCTTGAAAAAGATTGTTTTGAGTTAAATGATAAAATAATTCAGGAAAAATTATTGTGGAGAAAAAATATGAATTTTGTTGAACAAAAATATAAATTGCTCTCAAAAAAATATGAAAAATAAAATTATTATTATTGGCGCAGGTGGTCACGCAAAGGTTGTGGCTGATGCTGTTCTTAAACAGGGACAATACACTATTGCCGGCTTTGCAGATGATACAAAACCGTTAAATAATATTTTAAATAATGGATATAAAGTTATTGCAAAAACCAATGAAATTGATAAAATAGCCGACATTGCGGAGTATTTTGTTGTGGCAATTGGAAACAATAAAGTTCGTTCGGAAAAGTATGAATCTTTAAAACAAAAAATTAAGCCTGCTGCGATTATTCATCCAGCAGCAGTTTTATCTTCAAATGTGAAAATTGGCAATGGATGTGTTGTTCTCGCAAATGCTGTGATAAACGAAGATGTTGAAATTGGAAGCAATTGCATTATTAACGTAATGGCATTAATTGACCACGAAACTAAAATCGGAGAACATGTTCATGTTTCACAAGGTTCGATTATTGGAAGTAATTGTGTGATTAAATCATTTTATACAACAGAACTTGGGGAACGTTTGAAATCGGGAACCGTTATTAAATGAAAATTAATTTTCAGAAAGTATTATATTTTTTAGAAAGGAAAATTAAATGGAAAACAAACTAAAAAACAAAATAATTTTTACAATCTTCTTTTTTTCGGGAATCAGCGGGTTAATTTATGAAACAGTTTGGTTGAGAATTTTATCGAGAATACTGGGCTGTACGGTTTATGCCACATCTATAGTTATATCTGCATTCATGCTTGGCTTGGCATTAGGCAGTTATTATATCGGAAGGCGCGCCGATAAATTTAAAAGAATCATAAGGGCATATGCCACTTTGGAAATTTTTGTGGGAATAACTGCATTTTTGGTTTTCATTTCTCTGAATGGATTAACAGGTATGTTTAAAAATATTTATCAAAGTGTTTATGAAAATAAAACAGTATTTTTATTTATTCAGGCAATAATTGTTTTCATTGCTTTGGTGATTCCAACATTTCTGATGGGCGGAACACTTCCCATACTTGGTGCAGCAATAAAAAAGCATAAAGGAAGTTTTGCAAGAAACATAGGGAATCTTTATGGATTGAATACTTTCGGAGCTGTGTTCGGCGTTTTGCTAAGCGGATTTATAACAATAGGTTCTATCGGTGAATTAAATACAGTTTTAATAGGAGTAGTTATTAATTTTATTGTTGGTATTGTTGCTCTGATTTTATTGGATAAAGATTTTTCTGATGATAAAAATGAAAACACAGAATGGAAAATTAATATTGAAGAAAGAATTTCAATATACTCCGATTCAGTACGAAGAGCCGTTTTAATTGGGTATTCATTAATCGGTTTTTCTTCTTT
>JBAZBZ010000024.1:2958-47699 GCA_041671145.1 Bacteroidales bacterium
ATTGTATGGACAAGAATTTTTCAACTGCAATTAGGCACATCCATTTATTCTTTCAGCATGGTATTAGGGATATATCTCTTAGGTTCTGCTATTGGAAGTTTATTATCCGGAAAGTTATATAAAAACATTAAAAATCCGATAAAAACTTTAGGATACTTAATTATTTTTATCGGATTATACACGATTGCCGGATTATATTTATTTACGTTATTTACACCTGTGGCGATTTCCGAGTCGCTGGGTATTTCAAAAATTTTAATACCGCTGATAGTTATATTTCCAGTAACATTCACATTGGGAATTATTTTTCCTATTGTATCAAGTTGTTTCGTTAAAAGCAGAAATAAAATCGGAAACGGAATTGGTTTTCTGTATTCCATGAATACGCTAGGTTGCATTGTTGGCTCTTTGTTTGCGGGTTATATTCTTATAAAATATTTTGGCACAAGAAACACCGTTATATTGGTTTCATTGATTAATTGTTTAATGGGATTTATAGTTTTAACAGTTGGTTTGGAAAAATTAATAAGGAATAAAAATTTAATTATTGCTTCGATATTGTTAATTGCCGGTTTATTGATAAGTATATACTCTCCCGACCCTTTTTATACAGTAATTAAAAAAGTTGTATATAGTTCAAAAAGCAAGATGGAAGTATATTATCACAAGGAAGGTATTTCTGCCACAACTACAGCTTACGGTTCCAAAACAGATTTCTTTGATAAACATATTTTGATTAATGGAATGGGCATGACATCATTGGTGAGTGAAACAAAATTAATGGCACATCTTCCTGTTCTTTTAAATGGCGATGCAAAAGATGTTTTGATAATTTGTTTCGGTATGGGAACATGCCTTAAATCATGTGTTACTCATGAAAAGGTAAATATTGAAATTGTTGAATTGGTTGGCGAAGAATATGAAACATATAATTATTTTCATAAAAACGGAAGTGAAATTTTAAAAAATCCACGCGTTAAACATTTTGCTGATGACGGCAGAAATTATTTATTGCTAAGGGATAAAAAATATGATGTAATAACAATTGACCCTGCTCCGCCATTGTGGAGTGCCGGCACAGTAAATCTTTACACAAGAAATTTCTTTGAACTTTGTAAAAAACATTTAAGCGATAAAGGCATATTCTGCTTATGGATTCCTCCATGCCAGTATACTGAAGTTAAGATGATAATTAAAACTTATATTGATGTTTTTCCAAACACAATTATTTTCAGCGGTATCAAATACAAGGGTTTTTACATGCTTGGAGCAAAGGAACCGATAAAAATAAATGTTGATAAATTTAAAGAAGCAAAAAACGATAAAAATATAATGAATGATATAAATGAATGGGAAAATATTTTCAACTCTCCCGAAGAAATGCTAAATCTTAAAGTTGCCGATGCTTATGAATTAAGAGAATTCTTAGAAAATGAAAAAATAATTACAGATAATTATCCATATACAGAATTTCCATTGTGGAGAAAAACTTACAATAAAAATTTTAATGTTTGGTTTGATGCTGATATGCTGAAAAAGATTTTGAAAGGTGAGTTAAGGATTGGATATTAATTTTTAAAAAATGAGAATTCTTTTAATAAATCATTACGCAGGAAGTTCAAAACTCGGAATGGAATATCGCCCGTATTATCTTGCAAAGGAATGGGTGAAAAACGGGCATGATGTAACTATTATAGCTTCTTCATTTTCGCATGTCCGTTCAGTTCAGCCGGAAGTAAAATCGAATTTTGAAACTCAAAATATTGACGGGATAAAATACATTTGGCTTAAAACTAAAGCATATCAGGGAAATTCCATAAAACGTTTTTTTAACATACTCGAATTTGTTTTTAAATTATTTTTTAAAAGTTCTTATATTGCTAAAACATTTAAGCCGGATGTTGTAATTGCATCATCCACTTATCCACTTGATATTTATCCTGCATACAGAATAGCAAAAAAAGCCAAAGCAAAATTAGTTTATGAAATTCACGATTTGTGGCCTCTCTCACCGATGGAAATCGGAGGATATTCGAAACGACATCCTTTAATAATATTAATGCAAGCTGCCGAAAAATTTTGTTATAAAAAATCAGATTTGGTGATTTCAATTTTACCAAAAACTCTCGAACATTGTGTTTCGCATGGTTTAGAGCCGACAAAATGGCACCACATTCCAAATGGAATAAGTTTAGAAAGATCGGAAAATCAGCAGGAAATACCAATTCAACAAAAAAATATTTTGGAACAAATCAGAATCGCACACAAATATATAATTGGATATACAGGTAGTATCGGCTCTGCTAATGCAGTAAAAGATTTTATTCTTGCTGCATATTTATTGAAAAATGAGAATGTTGCTTTTGTAGTTATTGGAAAAGGAGCAGAAAAAGAAAATTTAGAGAAATTAAAGAATGAAAACAATCTTCGCAATGTATATTTTATTGAACCTGTTCCTAAAAAATCGATTTTAAAAGTTCTTAATATTTTAGATTTCTTATTTATTGGCTTAAAAAAACAAAATTTATTTCGCTTTGGAGTTAGTCCGAATAAATTATTTGATTACATGTTAAGTGGGAAGCCAATAATTCAAGCAATTGATGCAGGTAATGATATTGTTTCAGAAGCAAAATGTGGCTTTACTATCGAACCGGAAAATCCACAAGCAATTGCTGGAGCTATAAGAAAAATAATTGCCTTACCGCAAAATGAAATTATTGAAATGGGTAAAAATGGGAAAGATTATGTAATACAAAATCATGATTACAAAATAATAGCCAATAAATTTTTAGAAATTATAAAATAACATTTTCATATCTTTGATAGTTTAAATTAAAGCATTATGATTCCATTTTCACCACCACATATTGACCAGAAAATAATTAATGAGGTAGTTGATACTTTGAAATCGGGTTGGATTACTACAGGACCAAAAACAAAATTATTTGAAAAAAAACTTACTGCATATAATGGGAATAAATGTACAATTTGCCTGAGTTCAGCAACTGCAGGATTAGAGCTTGTTTTAAGATGGTTTGGTGTTAAAGAAGGAGATGAGGTTATTTTGCCTGCTTATACATACTCAGCAACTGCAAATGTCATAATTCATTGTGGTGCAAAACCTGTTTTTGTTGATATAAATAAAAATGATTTTAATATTTCGGTGGAAAATATTAAAAAAGTAATTACATCAAAAACAAAAGTTATTATGCCGGTTGATATTGGCGGTTTGCCTTGTGATTATGATGAGATAAATGATTTGGCAAACAATCCTGAAATTAAAAAATTATTTTCACCTATAAATGAAAATCAGAAAAAATTAGACAGGATATTAATATTATCAGATGCTGCACATTCACTTGGAGCTACATATAAAGGAAAAAGAACAGGTGTACTTGCCGACATAACTGTGTTTTCTTTTCATGCAGTTAAAAATTTAACTACAGCCGAGGGTGGAGCAATTGCTTTTAATCTTGAACCACCTTTTGATAATGAAGAAATATATAATTTTTTTAATTTGTTTTCACTCCATGGACAAAATAAAGATGCTTTAGCTAAAACGCAAAAAGGGAAATGGAAATATGATATTGAAACAGCCGGCTATAAAGCAAATATGACTGACATTGCTGCATCTATGGGATTAGTTGAGTTGGAACGTTACGATAGTGATATTTTAGTTAAGAGAAAACATATTTTTGATACATATTCAAAAATGTTTTCAAATTATTCGTGGGCTGAATTACAGGAGTATTCGACAAATATAAAAAAATCATCATGCCATCTTTTTTTGCTTCGCATAAAAAGTATTGATGAATTTAAAAGAGATAAAATTATACAAAATATTTTTGAGCAAGACGTTTCTGTGAATGTCCATTTTATTCCTGTTCCTTTATTTTCATTTTATAAAAAACTTGGATATAATATTGACAATTATCCAATAGCTTATGATAACTTTTCTAGGGAAATTTCATTGCCTGTTTTTTATGATTTAACTGATGAACAAATTGAAATAGTAGCGAAATCGGTTGTTAATGCTGTAAAAAAAATAATATAATGCTTATTAAAATCTTTGACTTGCTATTTTCATTTTTGTTATTGATAATATTATTTCCTTTTTTTATAATTATATCATTGGCAATAGTGGTTGACAGCAAAGGAGGGGTATTTTATTTGCAAAACAGGGTTGGATTTAAGGGGAAGGAGTTTAAATTGTATAAGTTTCGCACCATGTATGTTGATTCTGATAAAGAAGGATTATTAACAATTGGTGCAAAAGACATGAGAATAACAAAAGTGGGAATTGTTTTGAGAAAATATAAACTTGATGAGATTCCGCAATTATTAAATGTATTAATAGGAAATATGAGTTTTGTGGGTCCCCGACCGGAGGTGAAGAAATATGTGGATTTTTATTCTGAGGAGCAAAGAAAAATTTTAAATGTGAAGCCGGGCATTACTGATTGTGCTTCAATTGTGTATTATAAAGAAAGTGAAATGCTTTCGAATCCCGTTGACCCCGAAAAAAAATACATTAATGAAATAATGCCAAAAAAGATAAAACTAAATATGACTTTTATAGATAATTATAATTTTAAAACATATTTTAATATTCTTTTAAAAACATTTTTTAAAATCATAAAGAGCATTGGCAAAAATTAGTATTTATAAGTTGAACCCTTTTGCATCCAAAGCAAATTATTATTTAGTGATATTAATTGTGCTCCTTTTACCTGTTGCAAGAAAAATAATTCCTACTTTGCTGGTTCTCTTATTTGTTACATGGTTGCTTGAAGGAAATTTTTTTGTGAAATGGGAAAATTTTAAAAAAACAAAATTGGCACTTATTTTGCCTGCATTTTTTGTTTTGCATATATTAGGTCTTTGCTATGCCGGAAATTTAAAAAGTGGTTTTTTCGATTTAGAAGTTAAATTATCTCTTTTTTTTATTCCAATAGTTTTTGTGAGCAATAATGAATATTATAAAAATAAAATTAATAAGATACTTTTGTTTTTTATTGTCGGTAATATTATTGAAGCACTATTTTGTCTGGGTGGCTCTTTTATTAACCTTTTTTACAAGTACTCTCCATATGTTATCGGATGTTTTAAAAATGACCCTATATCATTTATAAACGATAACTTCACATATCATTTTCTTTCAAAGTCATTTCATCCTTCATATTTTTCAATGTATTGTGCATTATGCCTGCAGATATTAATATACTTTCTTTATTACAATATTTATAAGAGTCATAAAAAACTTCAATATGCTTCTATTCTTTTTTTTATTTTTTTTATATTTTTACTTTCATCAAAAGCAGGTATTATAACAATTACAATTCTTATTTTTGTAAATACATTTTTGTTTTTTAAGAAGAAAAAAGTTTTTTTTGTAAGCTCTTTACTTATTTTTTTATTAACTATATTACTTTTTGCCACTCTGAAATTCAATCAGCGAATAATTTATATTATAAGTCAGTTGAAAACAACATCTATTAATGAGAAAAATATAAAAACAACAGAAGATAGATTGTTGATATGGTATAATTCAATAGAAATTATAAAAGAACATCCAATTATAGGTGTTGGTACCGGAAATGTAAAAGACGAATTATTGGAAGTATACAGAAGAAATAATATGCAGAAAGCTATACTGAATAATTATAATGCCCATAATCAATTTCTCGAAACTTTTATTGCTCTCGGATTTGTCGGATTTTCGATGCTTATTGTAATTTTAATTATTCCTTTAATCAATGCAATCAAAAAAAGAGACGTACTTTTATTAGCATTTATTGTTATTATTAGTATTAACTTTATGTTTGAATCAATGCTAAATACTCAGGCAGGAGTTGTGTTTTTTGCATTTTTTTATTCGTTTTTGAATTATGTGAAACCAATCAGTACTTCGAGTACCTTAAATACTTGAAATATTTTTAAATCAACATTATGATAGAGTTAGCTGTTTGTGGAAATAACTGCAATTATTGTCCTCGTTATATAGCAACCAAAAAGGGAGATGTAAAAAATCTGAAAAAAGTTGCTGAATTGTGGGAAAAAACAGGATTCAGAAATTCTGTCGAATCGCCTGATATAATTGCTTGCAAAGGATGCAGAGTTGAACAAAATTGCAGATATGGAATTTTTGAATGTGCAAAAGAAAAAGGTGTTGATAATTGCGGACAGTGCGAAGATTATCCTTGTGAAAATATTTCCGAAGTATTTGATAAAGCAAAATCATACAAGAAAATCGTAAAAAGAGCATGTACAAAAAAAGAATATGATATTTTAAATAAAGCATTTTTCTGCAAAATGCAAACACTTGATAAAATTTCGGGAATTAATAAAAAGAAATTCAAATTCTGACGTTCAACGAAGAGAGGCGTTTTTATAGAGGTGCCCTAAAATTAAATCTGTGTTAATCTGAGTAATCTGTGGTGACTTTTTAACAATTTTAAATTCAAAATGACAAAAAAACAACTTCGCAATTTACTCGAAGAAAAATATAATCAATACAACAATCAATCTTTCATCGAATCGGACCCTATTTCTATTCCACATAAATTCACAAAAAAAGAAGATATTGAAATTTCGGGATTCTTAGCTGCTACTATTGCATGGGGACAACGAAAAAGTATTATTAGAAATGCAAACAGAATTATTGAATTAATGCATAACTCACCTCATGATTTTTTGATGAATGCAAAACAAAAAGATTTTGAAAAATTTAATTGTTGTATTCACAGAACGTTTAACGGCGATGATTGCATTTACTTTTTAAAGTCGTTACAAAATGTTTATTTGAAACATGGCGGAATTGAAAATTGTTTTAATAATGCTTTGAAAAAAGAGAATGATTTAAGATTTGCTATTTCATATTTCAGGGATATGTTTTTTGAGTTACCTCATGCTAAAAGAACACAGAAGCATTTTTCCAATCCTGATAAAAAATCAACAGCAAAAAAAATAAATATGTTTTTACGTTGGATGGTGCGTAATGACAATAGGGGAGTGGACTTTGGAATATGGAAAAAAATAAAACCGAATCAATTGTATATTCCTTTGGATGTTCATGTTGGCAATACAGCCCGAAGATTGGGATTGTTAAAAAGAAAGCAAAACGATTGGTATGCTGTTGTGGAACTTACGAATTGTTTAAGGGATTTTGATGCTGACGACCCTGTGAAATATGATTTTGCTTTGTTCGGGTTGGGAGTTAATGAAGTTTAAATATAATAAACTTCGCCATTCTACATTCAGTGTTCGATGTTCGATATTTAAAATAAAACAAATATCGAACATCGAACACTGAGCATCGAATATCGAAGTAACCCGAATAACAAAAATGCTCACCATCTATATCCGATAAAAAATCTATACTTGGATGCATATAACTGTAATATAGCATTACTAACTTTTGCAAACCATATTTCGTTCATGCCGAATGCTCCAATGATAATTTTTTTTCCGTTATATCCGAGGAAATATTTTAGTCCAAGCTTATAACCAAAATCCGATTTTGATTTAATATTACATTCTTGTTTTTGGTAACCTCCGCCTATAAATAACATTGGCGTGAAATAAAATCTCTTTAAAATAATTGAATAAGCATAACCAGGTGAAACTTCATAATTATAAAATTCACCCCTTCGGAAAGCGTCGAATTCCGAATAGTTTTGTTTTTCTGTTTTTGGAATCAGAGATGAATCGCTGTTTACAAATATGCGATTTAAAGAAGCCATAAATAGAAATGAACCAGCGCTTTTTAATTGCCTCTCTGTTTGATTGAATGATGCTTTTATTGAAAATTTTCTGGAGAAAATATAAAAACAATTTATTGTAAGGTTATTAATTTCCATGGTGGAAATAGTTGGATATTTGGAATTATAATTCCAATTTACATCAAATGAAGGAGCATTAAATAAGTAAAAACCTTTATAATACTGGTAACTTGCTTCTAATCCAATTCGCCTTCCATACAAGTAAACCTGAAAATTATTATAATCGGTTTTTCCATATTTTAAATCTTTTTTTTCGTTTCTGAGTAACTTAATAGAAACGGAAAGCCCTAATAAATTACATGCAAAGCCAGCACCAATACTTTCAACAATATTTGGTGAATAACTTATTTTTTTGCCGATTTTGTTTTTATCGGATATATCGAGCGAAAGCAAAGGCGATTGAATTAGTGCTTTTACTATAATATTATCATTTACCTCTATATTAGGATATCTGATATGAGTACTTTGTGATTTTGATTGAAGGGAAAATAATATTAATACTAATAATAAAAAAAATCTATTTACTAAAGGCATATTTAAAAATCTTTAAAACCAACAATTTCTCTGACTTCCTTTAAAGTTTTTTCTGAACTTTTTCTGGCTTTTTCTGCTCCTTCTTCGGCAACCTTTTTCAGATAAGCATTGTTTGCTCTTAATTCTTTTATTTTATCGCGAAAAGGATTTGTGAAATTAATAATATCTTCAGCAAGTTGTTTTTTTAAGTCGCCATATTTTATCAGGCAGTTGTTGTATGAATCATCAAAATGTTTTATTGTTTCGGGAGAAGAAACTGCATTCATCAGTAGAAAAAGATTTTCTATTACTTCGGGTTTCTTTTGGTTTATTTCGGTTGGACCTGCATCGGTAACTGCTTTCATTACTTTTTTTCTGATAATATCGGGTTCATCAACTAAAAATATTGCATTGTTTGGTCCTTCCGATTTTCCCATTTTTCCGCTTCCGTCAAGTCCAGGAATTTTGATTAATTCTTCACCGAAGTTATAAGCAACAGGTTCGGGAAAATAATTTACATTATACATCCTGTTGAAACGTGCAGCAAAATTTCTTGTCATCTCAAGATGTTGTTCTTGGTCTTTACCTACCGGAACTTTGCTCGCCTTATGAATTAAAATATCAGTTGCCATTAAAACGGGATATGTGAGCAACCCTGCATTTATATTGTCGGGTTGAGTGCGAACTTTTTCTTTAAACGATGTGCATCTCTCGAGTTCGCCTAAATAAGAAATCATATTCAAAAGCAAATACAATTCGGGAATTTCATGAATATCACTTTGCAGGTAAATTGTTGCAGCTTCAGGGTCTAAGCCGCAAGCAAGGTATTCGGCAAGCACCTGCTTTATGTTTTCCATTAGATTTTCGGGTGTGGGATGTGTTGTGAGTGAATGAAAATCGGCAATAAAAAAATAGCATTTATGTTTGTACTGCATTTTAATAAAATTTTTCATTGCACCGAAATAATTTCCGAGATGCAGGTTGCCTGTTGGTCGTATTCCGCTAACTACTGTTTCCAATGTTTATTTATTTAGGAATTAAGATTTAGGATTTAGGAATTGCAAAAATAGTAAAAAGTAATTAGAAAATTTTATATTTGTTTGTCATAAATACAGATAAATGATTAACACAAAAACACCCGAAGCTTCGGCGATTATTGAAGCATATAATCGTATAAAACCATATATCAATCAAACACCTGTTTTAACTTGCAGTTCATTAAACGGAATTTTTGACAGCGAATTGTATTTTAAATGCGATAATTTTCAGAAAACAGGTTCGTTCAAATTCAGAGGAGCTGTTAATGCTGTTTTTTCGATGGATGAAGATAAAATTAAAAATGGAGTGGCAACCCATTCATCGGGCAATTTTGCACAGGCACTTTCATTAGCTGCACGAATAAAAGGAGTGAGGGCATATATAATAATGCCGAGCAATTCGGTGAAAGTAAAAGTTGATGCCGTAAAAGAATATGGTGGAGAAATTATTTTTTGCAAGCCAACTCTTGAAGCAAGAGAAACAACTTTAAATGAAGTTGTGAAGAAAACAAATGCTGTATTTATTCATCCTTATGATGATTACAATATTATAGCAGGGCAGGGGACTGCCTGTTATGAACTTATTAATGAAGTTGAAAATATTGATATAATTTCGGTTCCTGTTGGCGGCGGTGGTTTATTGAGTGGTACATTATTGTCGGCTCATTATTTTTCTACGAAAACAAAAGTCATAGCTTGTGAACCCGAAATTAACTATGATGCTCGTCAATCTTTAATAGCAGGAAAAATAATTCCTTCTATAAATCTAAATACCATTGCAGATGGCTTAAGAACTTCTCTTGGTGAAAAAACTTTTCCGATAATTAAAGAGTATGTGAAAGAAATCGCCACTGTTAGCGAGAAAGCAATTATAGATGCAATGAAAATTGTTTGGGAGAGAATGAAAATTATTATTGAACCATCAGCAGCGGTTACAATTGCTGCATTGCTCGAAAATAAATATGATTATAGAGGAAAAAGAATAGGAATAATTTTTTCGGGTGGAAATGTTGATTTGGAAAAATTGCCTTGGCATTGAAAGATTTAGGAATTAGAAATTGGGATTTGGGATTTGGGATTTGGGATTTGGGATTTGGGATTATAATTTAAAAGTTACAAGTTACTGCCATTTTGTGAAAATCATCTTTTCTTTTTAAAAAATTCTTTTAATATTTCGCTGCACTCTTTTTCTAAAACCTCTGAAATTACTTTTGTTTTTGGGTGTAATATTTTTTTATTTAATAGAGAATATCCTCTTTTTTCATCGGAAGCACCATAAACAATTTGTTTAATTTGTGTCCAGTAACACGCTCCCGCACACATAACGCATGGTTCAAGCGTAACGTATAAAGTACATTTATTTAAATATTTTCCACCAAGAAAATTTGTTGCAGATGTAAAAGCGAGCATTTCAGCATGAGCAGTAGTATCATTAAGGGTTTCGGTTTGATTGTGTGCTCTTGCTATGATTTTATTTTCACAAACAACAACTGCGCCAATGGGGATTTCATCTTTGTCAAAAGCTTTTTGTGCTTCTTTCAAAGCTTCTTTCATAAAGTAATCATCAGAAAAATTTAATATTGAATTATTCATTGTCTTTAGTCAATAGTCATTGGTCATTAGTAAAAACTTCGATGTTCGATTTTTTTTGCTCATAGCTCATGGCTTTTTCATTATTAATTATTCTTTATTCTATCAAGCCCTGCTTTTGCTTTTTGCTCTATGCTGTATTTGTATTCATAATTGTTTAATGACAAACATTTTTCGAAATATATTTTTGCAGTTTTATTGTCTTTTTGTTTTTCATAAATCAAGCCTAGTTGTAGAGCGGAGTTGGCAGCAAAATAATAAGGCGAGTATGAACCGATAGTTAAAGTTAATTTATAATAGTTTATTGCTTTTTCATTATTATCAAGTTTATGATAAATTCTTCCAAGCCGATATGTAAACTCTATCATATCTTTTTTTGCTTTGTAAACTTCATTAGGTTTTTTTTCGGTAAGTGCATCGAGCGATTTTTTGTAATAGCCACCGTCAAACAATAATCTTCCTTTTAAAAGATAAACGTTGGGAATATTTCCGCTTTCGGCTTCTTTCTGTGCATTCTTATCTTCATCAATTTCAGTATATCCGTATAATTTAACTTTTTTAATATACTCGTTGTATTTAGCGGTATTATTATTTAATAGATAACACCATGCAATTCTTTGGTATGCTGCTTTGATGAAATTTTTTCCCTTGAATTTTGTTACGAAATTTTCGAAATGCTGAATAGCTTCTATATTCAGTTTATTCAGATAGGCACTGCCAAGCATAAATTCAAGGAAATTAAAAGGGTAGGCATTAGGATTATCAATACGGTTGGTAAGTATTCTAATTGCATCATCATTTAGTCCTTTTCGCATCGCTAAACTGGCTTTTCCAAAGCTAATTAATGGTCCTGTGTTTTTATCTGTTTTCACGATGTCATAAATCGTTTTTGTATTTTCTTCATTTTCATTAATAATGTTCATGCTCATAAATGAAAGCAGAAACACAACTTCGCTATGTATGTATGAAAATTGTGAATTTCCTTCAGTTGCTTTCAGAATATATTCCATTTCATTTGTGCCTTGTTTTATTGAACCGCTGAACCCTGCAAGATTTATCATCCATTTGAATTTATCGGGTATTGAACCAATAAGAACATGCAATAATCCATGCATCATCTTGTTAGGAATAAAATTAGGAAATTTTTTCGCATTATCTTCCGTTAAAATGTATGCTTTTCTGATTTCCATTGCACTTGTTACAAATTCATCATATTTCATTCTTGCAAATGACCATTGAAGGTTTATCTGTGCTTTTGAATATAAATAATATGGTGATGACTTATCGCCTTTGTCAAGTTTATCAAGCCGCAATTCTTTATTCTTTTTCAGAACTTTAAACTCATTGTTGTTTTCTCCAATAAGTAATGTAAGGAAATCAATATAATTTTCAATTAAGAGAGGAATGTCATTTTGCGGATTTATTGTTTTTTCAATATTAAGAAGTCGTTTGCCTTCCTGAAAATTCAAGTTTATTACATTTGTGTATGCATTTATACAGTTTTTATTGAAATCGAATTTTGCTTCTGCATTGTTATAAATGCAAGTAACTGCAATAAACGATATTGAAATTATAATTCTGGAAAGATTCAAAAAAGTTTATTTAAAAAATTAATGTGTAAAGTATAATGCTTAAGCTTTCACAGTACTTGCAATAATTGGGTCAACAAGAACTCTACCGCAATATTCACAAACAATAATTTTTTTTCTTTGTCTTATTTCAAGTTGTCGCTGAGGTGGAATTTTATTGAAGCATCCGCCGCAAGCGTCTCTTTCAACCGTTACAACAGCTAAGCCGTTTCTGGCGTTTTTCCTTATCCTTTTATATGCATTGAGCAGCATTTCTTCAATTATTTTTTCATTTGCTTTTGATTCCGACAAAAGTACTTGCTCTTCTTTTTCGGTTTCAGTAACAATGTCATCAAGTTCGGCTTTTTTTACTTTTAAGTCCGATTTGCGTTCATGAATGATTTTATTTGATTTCTCAATTATTTCATTCTTAGCTTCAATATTGGCTTTATTTTCTTTTATACGCTTTTCGGCAAGTTGAATTTCCAGATTCTGATATTCTATTTCTTTAGTTAGAGAATCGTACTCTCGATTATTTCTGACATTTTTCAATTGAGTTTCGTATTTTTTTATCAATGTCTTACAGTCAGAAATAAAATTCTTCTTTTCTGTGATGGATGCAAGCAAGGCATCTGCTTCATCGGTATAATTTTTTACTCTTGTTTCAAGTCCCTCGAGCTCGTCTTCCAAGTCCTGAACTTCCAAAGGTAATTCACCTCTTACCATCCTTATTTTGTCAACTTTTGAATCAATTTGCTGCAATTTGTATAATGCTTTGAGCTTGCCTTCTATTGATGTATCAACTTTTTCTTCAGCTTTTGAAGAACTTTTAATTACTTTTACTTCTGTAGTTTTTTTCTTCATGTTTTGTAATGCTTTCTCTTCTTTTTTAGATTTAATTGCTTTCTTTTCGATTTTTATAGTTTTACTTTTTTCTTTTATTTTTTTTATTTCTTTTACTTTAACTTTCTTCTGAACAAGTTTTTTCTTCTCAATTTTCTTGCTTTTTACCGGTAATTTATTTTTTACAATTTTTTTTGCTTTCTTAACAATAGGTTTTGCGGCTTTTTTTGCGGCAACTTTTTTTATTATCTTATTTTTTTTCTTAGGTTTTTCCTTTTTCTTGGTTTTAGCCATATAATTTATTTTTATGAATTAAAAATATATAACCGGGTTTGTATTAACTTTTGAAAATAGAATGGCAAATTTAGGAAATTTTTTATTAATAATTTCAAAAATTAATTCTTTTGTAAACTCTTCACTTTCATGGTGTCCGATATCAGCGATAACAATTTTGCTTTCAGCGCCAAAGAACTGATGGTATTTGAAATCGGAAGTAATGAATATATGAGCGTTTGCTCTGATTGCTTCATTTAAAAGAAAACTTCCTGAGCCACCGCATACCGCAACTTTTTTTATTTTTCTGTTAAGAAGCTTTGTGTGTTTTATGACTTCACATTTCATTACCGATTTTATTTTTTTTAGGAAAACAGTTTCATTTTGCGAAACTTCAAGTTCTGCAAGCATTCCACTGCCAACAGATTTGAACTCATTTTCCAGCGGATAGATATCATAAGCAACTTCCTCATAAGGGTGTGATTTGATAAGTGCATTTAAAATTTTACCTTCCTTATAAATCGGATAAATCACTTCAATTCGTATTTCTTTTTCGTAATGTCTTTTACCTTTTTTACCAACGAATGGATTTGTTCCTTCACCTGCTCTGAATGTTCCCGTTCCTTCGATATTGTAACTGCATTCATCATAATTACCAATAACTCCTGCACCGGCTTCAAATATTGCTTTTCTAACGTCTTCGATTTTTTCGGAAGGACAAAAGGTTACAAGCTTTCTTAATAATTTTTTTTGTGAAGAAAGAATTTTCGGATTTTTTAATCCGAGTTTTTCACATATTTTATGATTAACTCCTTTTTCAACATTATCAAGGTTTGTATGAAATGCATAAATTGCAATGTTATTACGAATGGCTTTAATAATAGCTCTTTCAGAATTGCTTTTTCCTGTTAATTTTTTTATTCCCGTAAAAATTAACGGGTGATGTGAAATTATAAGATTTGCATTTGCTTTTATAGCTTCATCAACTATTTCTTCCGTACAATCAAGTGAGAGCAGTACTTTTGAAACATCTATATCAGAATTTCCTATAATTAATCCCGAATTATCATAACTTTCCTGATAACTCAACGGAGCAAATTCTTCAAGGCATTTTGTGATTTCGGAAATTTTTATTTTGTAGGACATTTAGTGAAAAATGTAAAACATTTTCAAAAGTAGTAAAAATTTCAGAAAGGACAAATTATGTTATTAATAATACGAATTTATTGCAGTGTGGAAAAAATGGTAATATTATATTGTTAAATGATTTTGGAGATAATAAAATTTTTTATTTTACAGGAGGCATCAATTGCTTCGTCAGCATCATTGCGGTTTAGAGGAAAATAATCTCCCGGGTATCTGGTATTTATAGAATAATCACTTAAAATAAAAGCATCATCTCTTATATTGTTGAATTCATCATCATCAGAAATGCAATATTCATCCAGAAGTAATATAATGTCATGTGTTTTTTTGAATTCAATTTCCTTGAACGTAAGATATGCTTTAATATATTTTTCTGCCATTTGTTGAGCATGATAACAAATTACGGAAAATGGTGGATATTCAATATCCATCAATGCTCTGCATGTAGTAAGGTCTTCTTCGGCTTTGGAAATCCATTCTGAATAATCATTTTTCATAAGCTATCACCCCTTTTTTTAGAGCTATATTAGCTATATGATTTATTTTATTTTTATTCTCTTCAAATTCATCAGGAGAATATACGAACAAGTCCAAAGGAAGCAATTGTTTATTGAAAAGTTTTCTTACTTGTCTTAAACGATGGTAAAAAGGTTCGCTGGTTTTTTTTATAATAAGTAAGTCCAAATCGCTGTTTTCATTTGCATTGTTTGTTGCAAAAGAACCGAATAGGATTATTTTTTCGGGGGCATATCCGGAAATTATAGTTTGGATTGTAAAATTTATTTGTTCCTGAATAGTCATTAAATTTAATAATTTTAAATGATTTACAAAGATACAAAATTAATTCCTCTAATGCAAGATATTGAACGATACGATTTGGTATATTTGGAATGTTGTGTGAGTTTTTAACTTCGCATTAAAATTCAATTACATCACATCCACATCCACATAAACTCTCACCGATTGGAATTTTTTTACCATTTTAAAATCATTAATATTTTTTCTGATAATATCTTTTAATGTATTGCTTGTTTTTGTTTTCTCAAGTTTTATTAAAATATCTTTTATAAATAAATTCTGTATTCTCGGAATTAAAGGAAATTCCGGACCAAGAACACGGCTTTTTAATTCTTTTTTCAGGTTTGCTGCAAGAAGGTCGGCAGCGCTTGAAACAATAGATTTGTCTCTGTGTTTTAAGGTAATTTTAATAAGACGAAAATATGGCGGATAACAAAAACGATGTCGTTCGAAAAGTTCACGTTCATACATTCTTTCATAATTGTAATGCAATATTTCATTAATTACAGGATGCATGGGATTTCGAGTCTGAATAATTACTTTCCCTTGTTTTTTTCTTCTTCCGGCTCTTCCGCTCACCTGCGACATCAATTGAAAGCTTCTTTCAAACGCCCTGAAATCAGGAAAATTCAGCATGTTGTCAGCATTTATTATTCCAACTATATGCACATTTTCGAAATCAAGACCTTTGGTAATCATTTGTGTTCCTACAAGAATGTTAATTCTGCCGTCTTCAAAATCGCTTATTATTTTCTGATATGATTGTTTTTTTCTTGTGCTGTCGTAATCGAAGCGGGCAATGTTTGCTTGCGGAAAAAATATCGAAAGTTCTTCTTCAATTTTTTCGGTTCCTGTTCCGCGCATTTTAATATTTGTATCGTGGCATGCCGGGCACTCGTTAAAAGGATTTATCGAATATCCGCAGTAATGACAAACCATTTGGTTTACTTGTTTGTGATAAGTAAGCACTACATCGCAGTTTTTGCACATAGGAACCCAGTTGCATGAGTCGCATTCGAGGTGAGGAGCAAAGCCGCGACGGTTCTGAAAAAGAATAACCTGTTCGGAATTTGCAAGCACTTCTTTTATGTTTTCAAGCAATGTCATTGAGAAGTCGGATTGCATTCTTTTTCTTTTCTTTTCTTCCTTTATGTCAACTATTGTAATTGCGGGAAGCTTTATATTTCCAAATCGTTGATGAATTTCAACTAATCCGTATTTATTATTACGTGCATTAAAAAAACTTTCTATTGATGGTGTGGCACTGCCGAGAAGAATTTTTGAATTATGAAGTTTTGCAAGATAAATTGCTGTATCCCTCGCATGATAACGTGGAGCTGGTTCAAATTGCTTGTATGAATTTTCGTGCTCTTCATCAACAATTATTAATCCGAGATTTTTAAACGGAAGGAATACTGCGGAGCGTGCGCCGAGAACTATTTTTGCAGAATTATCTTCCAGAACTTTATTCCATATTTCAACTCTTTCGTTATTGTTGAAACGTGAGTGGTAAATCAAAACATTGTTTCCGAAAAATTTTAACAGGCGGTTTATAATTTGCGAAGTCAACGCAATTTCGGGTAGAAGATAAAGAACCTGCTTTCCCTGTTTTAGAACTTCTTCGATTAGGTGAAAATAAATTTCAGTTTTTCCGCTTGATGTCACTCCTTTCAGCAAAACAACATCATGAATTTCAAAACTATCATTTATATCATCAAGTGCTTTTTTCTGGTATTCGCTTAATTTAAAAAGTTTGTGGGGGACGGAATCAGCAAAACCAACCCTATCGGTTATTTTATCTGTTGATACAAAAATATTTTTTTTGATTAAAGAATTCAGTGTTGCATCTGAAGTATCAATGCTTTTAAGTAAAGTTGTTTTTTTAATTTCACCATTATATCTTTCATTTTTTTTTGTGATATGAATAAACGACATCAGCAATTCAAGTTGTTTCGGTGCTTTTCCAAGTTTATCAAAAATCTCTTTAAGTAACTTTTCGTCATTGTAGTTTTCGGAAAGCCGGATGTATGTTTCTGTTTTGGGTTTATATGTTTCAATTAACTCTTCTTCAACAATTACAACTTTTTTTGCAATTAAGTTTTTTACAATTGGAATTACATTTTTTTGTTCAATAATTTTTTCGGCTTCATTCAGTGTTAGAGATTTTCTTATAGCTAAAGCTTCAGTGAGCAAATATTCCTTTTCATCAAGATTTGAGTAGTCATGCTCAAATTCGGGGTTTAATAAAATATTTGTCTGGCTCGAAAGTTTTAAACCCGCCGGTAACGCAGCATTCATAACCTCGCCGGTAGTGCACATATAATAATGAGAAATCCATTTCCACAAATTTAATTGAATGGTATGTACAATCGGTTTTTCGTCAAGAACCGATAAAATATTTTTTGCTTCAATGTCTTTGGGCTTGTTTTGATGAATTGCGGAAATCAAAGCAGCATATATTTTCTGCTTGCCGAACTGAACAATAACTCTTTTGCCAATTTCAAGAGAAGAAATAAATTCTTCGGGTACGTAATATGTGTATGATTGCGGAATTGCAATGGGAAGTATTACATCTACAAAATATGTTCCTTCGTTTGACAAGTTTTTGTTTGTTAAAATAATATAGCAGCAAAGCTAATGAAATTTTAAAAAAATAAAAGCCGATTAAAAAACCGGCTTTAAGAATTTTGAGGTTTCGAGCGGATTCGAACCGCTGTACGAGGTTTTGCAGACCTCTGCCTAGCCACTCGGCCACGAAACCAAATTATTTTGCAAAAGTACAAAATAAATTGAATTATTCAAAGGTTTTGTGAAATACCAAAAAAATAAAAAAAACTTCGATATTCGATGTTCGACATTCATTATTCATTATTTTTTTAATATCGAATATCGAACACTGAATAATGAATGTCGAAGTTAACAATATAATCACAAACTTTCTGAATTTATTAATTTCAAACACCAATTTCAGTACTTCAAAACTTTATTTACATAAACATTCTGCGAAGTGGTGATACGCAAATAGTAAATTCCTACAGGAAGAATTTCAGTATTTGGAATATCTATTTTATAATAACCGTTTGATTTGAAATTATAATTTTTTGAATAAATTATTCTTCCAGTAAGATTAATTATATCCACTTTTGCTGTTTGTGTATTGTCTGAATAAAAAATGAAATTAAGTTCGGTTTTAAAAGGATTTGGATATGGAATATTTATATTGTTATTGCTTTCAGCTTTTATTCCCATCAATATTATTTTGGCTTTCGGAAAATTAGGAATACCATATCCAAGCAACGTATCGGGATTATCATATTGACTTGCGCTTTTCTGAATTGCATCTACGATTTGTGAATTTTTAAGATTGTAAAATGCTTGCCACAGGCATGCTGTCATTCCCGAAATAAGTGGTGAAGAAAATGAAGTTCCGTTGCCTTTGCTTACTGTATCGCTTTGGTTAGCTATGTATGTATCAATTCCTTGTGAAGCAACGTTCGGCTTTAGAACTCCTGCGGAATTAGGTCCTCTGGAACTAAGTAACGCATAATTTCTGTTTGCATTAACAGCACCAATGGTGAGAGCTTTGTTTGCGTCGGCTGGCGTGCCGATGTAACCGGGTCCGCTGTTGCCTGCAGCTACAACAACAATCATTCCTTTGTCGAATGCATAATTTGCTCCTTTTGCGGCAACTGTTGTTTTTCCATCGAGGTCGTTATAGGTATGATTTTGTAAAGAGTTATCGAAGTGAAAATATCCGAGTGAAGAATTTATGATGTCGGAGCCAACGCTGTCGGCATATTCGGCACCTGCCACCCAAAAATCCTCTTCAATAACATATTCCGATAATACATCTTCTGTAACTATCAAATAATAATTTGCTAATGGTGCTGTGCCTATTATGCTTCCGGGTTTATTTGCTCCCATAATTGATAATACAGATGTTCCATGTGTGCTTCTTTGATAAACATTAGTTGTATTTTCAACAAAATTCCACTCTCCGAGGATTTGATGATTGAAATTTATACTGTCAAATGCTGACAAAATGTTTTCACCGGTAAAGCCGGCATCAAGTATAGCAATGGTCATATTCTGCCCTCTTAAATTTTCGTCATGAAGAATGTCGCCGCCAAGCATATTTATTTGGTTGTATGAAGGTCCGTAATTACTGCTTGTTGTAATGCTTCTTGTGTTATTATAGACATCATTAGTTTTTGGTATTGGCTTTTTATTTGAGCTAACAGTAAAGGAATAACCTACCAGTTCAATGTTTTTAACAAATGGAAAAGTTTTTATTTTGTTAACTACATTGCTGTCTTTTGTATAAACAACAACTGAATTAAGCCATTTTGAGCGAGTCATTAATTCGGCACCTGCCTGACAAATGCTGTCGAAATATGCGGGAGTTATGGGAATATCTGTAGAATCAATAGGGATTTCTTGTCTTGTTCTTCTGTCAATGGCTTTTTGCGAAAGATAATCAGTAGGGCTTGTTAATGAATAAGGAGTATTGTTTTTATTTTTGAAAGTAACGCGATATTCGCTCGGTATTTGAGCTATCGCATGATGGAAAAAAAATATTATAAGAAAGAAAAATATTTTTTTCATAAAACAGAAAAATAAAAAGTAAAACAAATATATGTTTTTTTCAGGAAATGTCAATAAATTTAATTGTCCCAGGATATTATTTTATATGAATATTTAACTCCATTTTTAATAGGGTCGGTAGTACTAACAGGATCCAAGTCGAAGTGATAAAATATTTTATAAATCATGCCTACATGTTTTGCATAACTTTCAACCGAATAGTCGGCATTTATTAATGTGCTGTCGTGATTTTGTATAACAGTTAAAGTGGAATCGAAACTCAAAGAGTTAATCTGAGCCGGTTTGTTAACACTTGTGTATTCGTAATCCCAAGCATCCCAAGTATTATATACATTGCCTTTCCATGTTGCGTTTAATTTTACCGGAAAAATCAACTTTATAAAACGTTGGTTCTCCTCAACTTTTTCGGCAGTAGAAGGAGTTAAATTTAAATACCATACATCTTTAATTTCCCAGTCGCACGTATCGCAGCGCATGATATATCTTTCTAATCGTTGCGTTAGTCTGCCCGAGTTATCAGAGAATGTGGATTCGACATATTCTTTTATTTTATAATTAAATGTATCGATATGTGGAGGATTGTAATTGCCATCCCAAACTATGGAATCAACCTGGTAAATTACCCAATGCCCGATATTATTGGGATAATAGGAATATCCCACATCAACAGGAGTATCAGGTTTATCTTTTTTGCAAGATAAAATTGTGATGAAAATTAATAATATTATTATTAGTTGTTTTTTCATTTAGTAAATATACAAAAATAATCAATCTTTTGCAATAAATCCACCGCCGACAATATCGTCGTTCTCATAAAAAACAGCAGATTGTCCGGGAGCAATGGCAGCAACGCTTTCGAGAAATTCAACATTTATTTTATTTTCCGATTCAACAATTCTGCTCAAAGTGCCTTTATCTTTATATCTCACTTTTGTTATAACTTCTCTAACCGAATTAATTTCGGAATATTTCATTAAGTTATAATTTTCAACACTCATTTTTTTCTTTGATAGTTCTTCTCTGAAGCCGAGAACAACGGTATTTGTTTCGGGAATAATTTCAACAACGTATAATGGAGTTCCTACTGCTACTTCAAGTCCTTTTCGCTGACCGATTGTATAGAAGGGAAAACCTTTATGTTTACCTATTATTTTTCTATCAGTATTAACAAAGTTGCCTCCGTTTAATTTTTCTGCTATTTCCGGTTTTATATTTTTTAAATATGTTCTATAATCATCATCGGGAATAAAACAAATTTCATAACTCTCGCGTTTGCCTGCTATGTCAGTAAATCCGAATTTTGTGGCAATTGATTTAATTTCCGGTTTTTTGTATTTGCCGAGTGGAAACATTGTTTTTTTTAATTGCTCCTGAGTAAGTGCCCATAAAACATAAGATTGGTCTTTATTGTCATCGGTTGCCTTTGAAATAAAATAACGATTATCTGCCGAATTTACTTTTGCATAATGACCTGTAGCAACATATTCGCAGCCGAGTTGGTTTGCTTTTTCGAGCAATGTTGCCCATTTAATATTTGTATTACACAAAATGCAGGGGTTTGGGGTTCGCCCTGATAAATATTCATCAACAAAATTTTCAATAACACAATCATTGAATTTTTGTGTAAGGTCAATAACATAATGAGGAAATCCGCTTTTTACGGCAATTGAGCGAGCATCATTTATTGCATCGGTATTACAACATGCATTTTCTTTTTTTTCGCATCCTGATAAGGAATAATCCCATGTTTTAAGCGTAATTCCGATTACTTCATAACCTTCTTCTTTAAGTAGGATTGAAGCAACGGAACTGTCAACGCCGCCGCTCATAGCCACAAGGATTCTGCCGTGTTTACTCATTACCGTTTACGTTGCTCGGATTTTTGGGATTGAACTGGTAGTTAGTGTCCTTTTCAAAGTCGGGAAGTCTTTTATTAAGTAAGCTATCAAGCTGTTTCATCTTTTTTTCTTTTTCTTTTACCGTTTCCTGAAGCACTCCGTTTTTATAATTTTCTGTTGTTAGTATTTCGCCTGTTTTTTTGTAAGTGATAACTTTTCCTTCACGCAGAGAGTGAATGTAATTTTGTTGAACGTAAAGTTCGCCCGATGGATAATATATTTTAAAACTTCCTTCAAGCAATCCGTTTAAAAATGTGGCTTCATATTTTACATTTCCGTTTTCAAAATATTGTTTCCATGGTCCGTTTTTGATGCTGTCAATGTATGTTATTTCATCAGCAACTTTTGAATTGGAAATAAAATATGTTTTGCATAAACCATTTAGTTTGTTGTTTTTGTATGCCCCTTCATTTATTAGTTTCCCATTTAAATCATAAAACTTCCAAATGGAATCTTTTTTCATGTTATTATAAATACCTTCAGCCATTAGATTTTTGCCATCATTCTGATATGTTTTTGCATAAGCTTTTGAACCATTATTGCTATAATTAACTATGGACTTGAGTTTGCCATCTTCATAATAATATCTAAACTCACCGCAAGGTTTATCATTTTTAAAATTTCCTTCATAACGAAGGGTTGTTGAATTATAATATTTTTTCCACAATCCTTGTTTCAGTCCCTTTTTATCAGTTTTATTTATTGTAGTATCTTTGGTGTTGTTTTGTGAGAAAACAAAAACAGAAAAAAGAAATGCAAATATTAAGCACGATGTTTTTTTCATTTTTTAATGATTGGTATATTGCAAATATATAAAAAGATTAAAAGATTAGAAAATTAAAGATTAAAAAATTGAGAGCATTAAAAAATATTGATAGTAAGAGAGCCGTAAATATCTTGTTTGTCATTTCTTATCTTGCAATTTTAATTTTTATTATAACCTACAAGCCATTCGGCTTATACTGGGATGTTAACTGTTGGCGGAGATGGAGTGCTTTTATTTATAAACACGGAATATCCAATGCGTATCTGACACTTAACATTAATTACAATCCTCTTTTTTTATATGTTTTGTGGTTTTATGGAAAAATTTTCCAAAGCGATGCTGCAATTTTTAATAATATTCATCTTTTAAAAATATTGGTAGTTACGTTTGATTTTGCTTCTCTATACTTGCTTATAAAGATATTGAAGCACTTTAAAATAAACCCGTTGAAGTCAGTATTCGTTTTATTCAATATTGCATATTTTTATGATACTTTGGTTTGGGGACAGGTTGACAGCATTCATACTTTCCTTGCATTTGCCGCCATATATCTTTTTATGAAAGGGAAAAACATTGGCGGAGTGGCGCTTTTTATAATGGCTATGAACATGAAAACACAGGCATTTGTGTTTTTGCCGTTTGTTATTTATTTTTTATACAAAGTGTGGAAAGAAAACAATTTGAATTTTTTGAAAATATTTATTATTGGAATTGCATTTCAGATAATTTTAATATTGCCTTTTATTGTAAGCAATAATTTATTAAATTTAACAAGAAATGTTTTTTCTGCATTCAGCCGTAGTCCTGTGCTTTCAATGAATGCACATAATATCTGGTATTTATTTTTTATAGGTAATCCTATGAAAATATCCGATACATTGAACATTGGTTTTATGACTTATAAGCAATCGGGAATTATTTTGTTTCTTTTATTTTCAGCGATTATTTTTTATCCATGGTTCCATAGAATAATATTTCACAAATGGTCTCTCAACTTCAATAATATTAATGACCAGAAAATACTGTTTCTTACAGTTGGATTAATGGTAATGTTTTTTTTCTTTTTTAATACCGAGATGCATGAGCGATACATTCATCCTGCAATTATTTTTCTTGGGCTATATGCTATTTTGTCAAATTCGTATTTTATATACGTTTTGGTTTCGTTGGCATACTTTTTAAATATGGATTTTCTGTTATGTCATACTCCGAAAATATTTATCGGATGGCTGTTTTCGCATGAAATATTATTGCCGCGTTTAGTTGCTTCTATATATCTTATTTCAATGTTCATAGGTATATACGGAATTTATACTATGAGCGGAATATTGAAAAGAAAAAAAGCTGCAGGAAAATAATTTATTTAATGTAAAGCAATTTTAGATTTATAACAAAATATGTTTAAACTTCGTTTGTTGAAAATTTCGATTTTAGATTCAAACATTTCCATCAACGGAAAGTGCTCAAAGCTGTAAAATTGGAAGCCGGAAATTGAAATTCATATCCTTTTATTGTTATTTCCTTACAGTAGCAATTTGTTTTTTTTTGTTTTTATTTGCTTTTTGCAAAAAAAAATATTATGTTTGGTAAGCAAAGCAATTAAAACTAAATCTATGAGAAAAGTAATTTACATATTGTTAATGTTTTGTGTTTTATCTTTAAAAGCAGCATATTTAGAAAATGAACCTCAAACAATAGTTCAGCCCGATGGTTCAGTTATTCATTGCTTTGTAACAGGCGATGAATTTTACAACTGGCTGCATGACGAGAACTATTATACTATTGTTAAAGACAGCAAAACCGGCTATTACAAATATGCCGTAATAAAAAACGATGAGTTAGTACCTTCTGAATATACTGTTGGCAAGGTTGACCCTGAAAATACAGAACTAATGCCAAGAACAAATATTTCTACAAAAAAAATATTAGCAAAAAGAAATGAATTTTGGAAGAACACGCCTATACCAGCTAATTTAAAAAGACAAACATTGAGTTCTGGAGCAATTAACAATTTGGTTGTTTATATTCATTTCAGCGATGAGGCAGAATTTACTGATGATACAATTACTTACTGGAACATGTTTAACAACAAAACTACAGGATATAGTTCAATGTATAATTATTATAAGGAAGTTTCGTATAACGCACTTGGTATATCAACATATTTTTATCCTAAAACCACGTCAACAGTAATTTCTTATCAGGATTCGCATGACAGGAATTATTACAAACCTTATGATGCATCAACCAACACCGAGGGCTATCAGGGTGGAGACAATGGAACCGAAAGAACAAACAGAGAACATGCTTTGCTGAGAAATGCTGTAAACTATGTGGCTTCGCAAGTGCCAACAAGTTTGAATCTTGATTATAATAATGATGGTTATGTTGACAATGTCTGCTTTGTAGTATCGGGAGGAGTTACTGCATGGGCAACGTTGCTTTGGCCTCACAGATGGTCGTTGTATTCATTAACTGCAAATATTAATGGAAAGAGAGTTTATGATTACAATTTTCAGGTAAGAAATAGTTTGTTATCAAGTGGTGTGGGTGTGCTTTGTCACGAAATGTTTCATACGCTTGGGGCACCTGATTTATATCACTATTCGCAGGATGGTTTTAATCCCTGCGGGAGATGGGACATCATGGCAAACAATACAAATCCTCCTCAACACATGACAACATTTATGAAATATCGTTATGGCGAGTGGATTTCAAATATTCCTAAAATCACGACAAATGGCAGATACACTTTAAAGCCGGTTGTTTCTACAACAAACAACTGTTATAGAATTAATTCACCAAATTCAACTACAGAATATGCAATGCTTGAATATAGGAGGAAAACAGGAACATTTGAAAATTCAATTTATTCAAGCGGGTTAATAATTTATAGAATAAATTCTTTGGCAGATGGGGATGGTAATGCAGATGGTCCACCGGACGAGGTTTATGTTTACAGACCCAATGGAGATACTGCTAACGATGGTTCTATTAGCACAGGTTATTTCAGATCCGGCTCAGGCAGAACAAACTTTAACAACCTTACTAACCCTTTTTCATTCTTGTCTGACGGAACTGATGCATGTTTTGATATATACAATATCTCAGCAGCTGATACAATAATTTCATTTAACGTATTCATAAAACCGGATATTATACCAAATGCAGACACTATTATTTGCAGCGGAGATTCAATTTTATTAAAAACTCCAAACTTGCAAAATACAACTTACAAATGGAAAAAAAACGGCTTTTATATTTCCGGTGAAACTGATACTGTTTTATACGCTAAAACATCAGGCATATACGAAATAGAAGCAACAAGGTATAATTGCGCAACTGTATCAACTGAAGTAGATGTTTCGGTGCAGGTGTGTTCAAAAATAAATGAGAAAAACAGAATACAGGTATTTGAGATAAATCCTAATCCTGCTAAAGATTATCTTAATTTTAAAATTACTAATTCTTGTAATCAAAAAATAATATATTCAATAATAGATATTACTGGCAGAAAAATTGTTGAAAAATGTATTTATAATACATCAAATAATTTTACAACAACAGTAAACATTTCCGATTATTCAAAAGGAATGTATTTTATAAAATTAAAAACTCAAAGCAACGAAATAATAAGAAAATTCACAAAGATTTAGAAACTTGTTGATGAAAATTTTTCTGTTTCAACCATACATTAAATTTTAAATCAAGATATTTTTTAATATTTTTATTTTCCTGATTTGCCGTATCAACGGAAATATCTTTTGAATACAAATAACCTGAGGTTGGTAATGGTTCAACACTCATAACTTTATTCTCGTTTTTAATAGATTTTAATTTTTCAATCCTCTTGTCATAATCCGAAGAATATTGTTTTGTGATTGTATATTGATTTTTCAGAATACCCAATTGAATAAAAACTAAAACAATAAATGATGATAATAAAATAAATACTGATAATTTTTTATTTAGGGAAGTAATTGTAAATCCGAGTGAAAATGTGTAAATGAAAACTGAAAACGAGATAATGAAATATGCAATTATCAATATTCTGTCAGGAGCAATATCCGACAAGATATAAGTAGAAAGGAAAATTATAATAAAAATAATTACTAATGATGAAGATAAAAATATAAGAAATGGGTTTCTGAAATTTTTATTATTAGCTGTAAAATTCTTATTAATCAAAGTTCCGGCAATAAACCAGATTATTGAAAATAAGATTAAAAGATGAAAATTTTTAATAACTATGTTTTTCAATAAATATAATAAAGTTAAAAGTGAAAATTTTAATCCATTTATAAAAATCGGAGAGGGTAGGGCAGTGGCTCTGATTTTATTTCCGGCTGATAAATATGTTATCAAAAAAGACAACAGACAAAATACAAAACCAAAAATTATTTTTTTATAAGTGGGTGCATTTGATTTTTTGAGTAAAATTAATGAAACAATAAAAATTAAAATTGTCAGAAGTGAATATATTTCCGATGCTCCGCCGATATAAATAAAACAAATTGCGATAAAAAAATAATTTAAAAACTTTTTTGAATCATTAAACATTAAACCGAAACCAAGAAGAATAAAATTTAAACTTAATAAATAAATTGGAATTGAAATTGTCCAGAACCAGCATTCTCCTTTGTTTGTGGTTAAATAAAAAAATGTTGATGAAAAAAATAAACTTAAAAGAAACAAAAACGAATTTTTAATTTCAATTTTAGTTTTTTTTGAAAGTATTTTAAAAACAGTAAAAACAGAAAGTATTGTAAAAACAAGATTAATTATAGAAAATAAAAATAATGCTATTGTTGATTTTGAATATAGAAAATAAACAATATTTGCCAGTGAATAAGCGGTCCATCTTCCGCTCCAGTTTTCATACAGAAAAGATGTTGTTCCGATAATTCCATTTTCTTTTACAAATGATGAAAATAAAAAATCATCGCTTGTTAAACGATTGTTATATGACAAAAAAACGAATAGTAATGCAAACAAAATGAGTGATAAAAAAAATAAAAAGTAAATGATTTTAAATTTCATTTTCAAATTGTTCTGTTTTTATTCAATTCTTTTTTTTACGGTTTTCCATGTATCAGTAATTAAAAAACTTTCTTCCATATAGCCAATCATTTTTTCAAACTTAAGCATTGGCACTGCAAACGAAAGAGTGTCTTTCGGAACACACGGACGAGCTGATGGGTCGAACATTCCTATTATTGCTCTTGGTCGTTCGTTGTCTTTTTCGAAATAAGGATAATGAACGATAGTGCCGCAACCCGCACCAAATGGTGTAAATGTGCTGTTAGGTTCTGTCTGGTCGAAATTTGCAAGAGTAAAAAGTCCCGACAAAACATCGGGTTTTGCAAAGAAAATAACAACAGCCGGATTATCGCTTTCTTCAAGCTTATCCCATCTTTTAAAAATTATATAATTTCCAATTGCATCCGTAATTCTTTTTTGATTTTTCTGCAATTCGAGAACCATTTCAGGAGTTCTTATGTATCGTTCACCTTCCATTTCACCGGGAATTCCGCATGAAAGAAAGTATTCGAATTTAGGTCGCAATCCTTCAACATATCCAAGATAACGCTTTGCTCCGAAGCATGATATGTTTTCAATATTGTACGCAAGCGATTCGCCGTTTCTTACTTTTGAGAGTTCGCATATAAGGCAGCTTCTTCCTTTTGGATGATTAAAAAGTTCTGCTGTACCGGGTTCCTTGCTGTAATAAAAAGTAAAAGGCAATTCAGAATTACCAAAGTATTCCTTCCATAGCTCAAGGAATTTTTGTTTGAGTTTCAAGTCCATGATTTTATTGTTTAAATGTTAAAAAAAATAAAAATAATTCGTTTAGCGAGTCCCTGACTTCAAAAAATTATCAAATTTTCAGTCGTTCCCAGAAACCTGTAATATCGCCCCATTTCTGAACAATAGATTGTCCTTCTTTTGTTTTCCATTCGTTTTCAATATGGAGATGGCATTGTAATCCCAATCCTTTTCGTTCGTGATGGCAAAAGCGACATTCGAGCGGTTGGAAGCCCGTACCATGAAGTTCGCAGAGATTATTTTTTAGGAAATTACATCCTTTGTCTGCATTGATGTTTAAAGCGAAATCGGCTTCACAACCTTTAAAAGCAGGAGAAAGCACACCGAAAGTTTTATCGGGCGACATTTCGAGCATCATGCGGTTTCCATAGCCGGCATCAATTGCTTTGGATGCTTCGGCAACAGTCCACCAGCCCGGACGTTTGCAGTATTGCATGCAAATTTCGCATGAGCATGGTTCGGAAGGAGGATATTTTTCGGCGAGAGTTTTTTTATGTTTTATTTTTTGGGAATGCATTGAAATAAATTTATTTTAAAAATCTACAATAAGTTTAACATTAAGTTGCCGCGGAGTGAGATAGCTCGGAACAGCATACTGCCGGTTTGTAACATCTTTTATCCAGATATATGAAACGGTGTTGTTTATTTGCAAAAGATTAAAAACTTCAACGCTCAGCCAAATTGATTTAAAATATTTAAGAGGATTTTTTTTGGAAAAAGTTCTTAATTCACTTTTTAGTTCATACGAAAAGCCAATGTCAACCCTGCGGTAGTCGGGCATGCGAAGTGTATCCTTGTATTTTACAGTTCCCGGTGGACCAAAAGGTAAAGCAGTTCCGTAGGTCAGTGTCATGTGCATTTTAAAAGAAGGATATTTTGGAAAATAATCCTGAAAAAATAAACTTACGGTAACACGCTGGTCAGTGGGTCGCGGAATATATTGTGGTTTGTGGTAAATGCTGTCAACATGCTTGGTGTCATAAGTATAACCGGGTATTATAAGTTGTCCGTCTTTATTAAAATAAGTGTAATAAAAATCATTTTTTATTATTTCTTCAGTTTTCATAAGCGATACGCTAAACCACGATTCAAGCGTTTTTACAAATTCGCCGTTCACTCTCATATCAATTCCTGTTGCATATCCTTTGGAATTATTGTTTGCATAATAACGCAGCCGGACATTGTCAATCTGATAGGGAACAAGGTTTGAAAGTGTTTTATAATATATTTCGGTAACATATTTAAAAGGTCGGTTCCATGCCGTAAAGTACCAGTCGCTGCCAAGAAGGAATTGCACGGACTTCTGGGCTTTGAGATTTTTATTTACATTTCCATAAAAGTCGCGCATTTCCCTGTAAAATGGAGGTTGATAATAATAACCGGCAGAAGCCCTGAATCGTATGTCTTGTTTCCAGTTCGGTTTATATGCTATTATTCCTCTAGGAGTTAGAATTGCCTGTTTGTTAAAATCCCAGTATGATGAACGTATTCCGATATTAAAATCAATTATATTGCTGTCGCTGTTTATTTCCCAGTTTTTCTGAATGTATGAAGAAATACGGTTTGATGAAATATTTGTTTTTGTTTTAACTACATCCTGTAATTCTAAGGCGTATTTCGGTTGCATATCAGGATTTATATAGCCAACTGAATCGGAAGAGTGTGGAAGAGTATAATCAGCAGAGTCGAGCATATTCCATTCGCAAAGTTCGTCCTGAATAATTTCTCTCTGATATTTTATTCCCCATTGTAATGTATTTTGATTTATTGTTAAAATTCCTATGTGTTCGACGTTATAAACCAATGCCTGCAGGTAATTTCTTGCGTGATTAAGGTATGTTCCTGAGCCAAGATTAAAAGCGACATCGCCGAATCCTTTTTTACCCATATCTGTTTCGAGTTCGTCGAGCCAGTATTGTCCCTGAATGTCGAAGGTTTCGTTTTCATAAGTTTTAAAAGCAGAGGTAATAAATTTTAGTTTCAGATTATTGTTTACGTTGTAATTTGCAGAAATTGCACCGAGGTAAGTTTCGAACTTGTCAACTTCCTGACCGTCGAAAAATATTGTCAGCCGCAGTGCCTGATTTACAGTTCCGAAATTAGTTTGTCTTGTTTGTGGAATAAATCTGTATTTGTTAAGCGAAGCATTTCCAAGAAAGCTCAAATCCCATTTTTTTGATAAATTATAGGTCATGAAAGTCTGAACATCGGTAAATGAAGGGCGGTAATCTCCTTTTGTTTCCATACTGTTCAGAAGATATTGATTTGATTTCTGACGAACACCGAGCAAATAAGTGAATCTTTTGGTTGGTGCATCTTCGATGTGGAATGAGCCGCCGAGCAAGCTTGCAGAAGCAGAGCCGGCGAAATTTATCGGTTTTTTATATTTTATATCCAACACCGATGACATCTTGTCGCCATACTTTGCTTCAAATCCTCCGGCAGAAAATAAAACCGATGACACGAGGTCGGAATTCACAAAGCTCAGTCCTTCCTGTTGTCCTGAGCGGATAAGAAAAGGTCGGTAAATTTCAATGTCATTAACATAAACCAGATTTTCATCAAAATTTCCGCCACGAACAGAATACTGCGAACTTAAATCGTTGCTCGAATGTACGCCGGGCAGTGTTTTTAAAACTGCCTCTATTCCGCCGGTTGCACTTGGAATTTTATTGATTTCTTTAGGATTTATTTTTTGCAGATTTTCAACCGAATAATCTTTCTTGTCGGTAACTACTATTGGGTTTAGTGTTTGCGATGATTCACTCAAAGTTCTGTTAAGAAGATGATTTTCTCCTGCTTGTAATTTTAATTTAATTGTGTCGGTTTTGAAACTTATGTGGGTTAAAAATATTGTGATTGGAATATTGGCAGGAACATCAAGTCGGAATTTTCCCTGTGCATCGGTAACTGTTCCGCCCGGTATTCCAAGAACAGAAATATTAACAGAAATAAGAGGTTTATTTTTTGTAGAAATTATCTGTCCATAAACAGTTGCTTTTTCCTGACTGTAAGAACAGAAAAAAACAAGAGTCAAAACAAATAAAAATGTTAATTTTAAAAATCTCATTTGCTCGCAAAAATAGAGAAGAAAAAGCAATTAATAAACTTAATTATTGATAAAATATTGTTTTTAATGAGTGACTACTCTGTGAACCTCTGTGTAACAATAAAACAAAAAATTACACAGAGAGCCACAGAGAATGCATAGAGTTACACGGAGCACTTAGACACCCTTTTTGTCTGTTCTTGAAAAGAAATAAAACATATCAATAAGCGAACATCGGAAATTTTTCCATCATCACTTTCACTTCAAACTTCACATCTCCGATTAATTTTTCATTATCAATATCAGAAAGGACTCTGTCAACAAGATTAACAACTTTCAGAACATCATTTTCTTTCAGTCCTCTTGTTGTGATAGCAGGAGTTCCTACTCTTATTCCCGAAGTGAGGAAAGGGGAGCGGCTGTCGAAAGGAACCATATTTTTGTTTATTGTGATTTCGGCTTTCACCAAAGTATTTTCTGCAACTTTTCCTGTCATTTCAGGAAATTTTGAACGCAGGTCAATAAGCATGCAATGATTATCAGTACTGCCTGAAATTACCTGATATCCTTTACTCATAAATTCCTTTGCCATAACTTGTGCGTTTTTCATTACCTGAATGCAATATTGTTTATATTCATCGGTAAGAGCTTCGCCGAAAGCAACGGCTTTAGCAGCTATGACGTGTTCGAGCGGTCCGCCTTGAGTTCCGGGAAATACAGCCGAATCAAGCACTGCCGACATCATCTTGGTTTCTCCTTTTGGTGTTTTTATTCCATAAGGATTTTCAAAATCTTTTCCTATTAATATCAATCCGCCTCTTGGACCGCGTAATGTTTTATGGGTTGTTGAAGTAACAATATGGCAATATTTCAGCGGGTCTTTCAAAAGACCTTTTGCAATAAGACCGGCAGGATGTGAAATATCAGCCATTAAAATTGCTCCGACTTTATCGGCAATGGAACGCATTCTTTCGTAATCCCAATCTCTTGAATATGCCGATGCTCCTGCAAGTATTAATTTCGGTTTTTCTTTTAATGCGATTTGCTCCATCTCATCATAATCAACCGTTCCTGTTTCTTTATTCACATGGTAAGCCACGGGTTTGTATAATATTCCCGATAAATTAACGGGCGAACCGTGAGAAAGATGCCCGCCATGCGACAAATCCAATCCCATAAAAACATCACCGGGTTTTAGACAAGCAAGAAAAACAGCAGCATTTGCCTGTGCACCTGAATGTGGCTGCACGTTTGCCCATTCTGCACCGAATAATGTTTTTACTCTGTCAATTGCCAATTGTTCTGTTTTATCAACAAACTGACAACCTCCGTAATATCTTTTGCCCGGGTAACCTTCGGCATATTTGTTTGTCATGCAGGAACCCATTGCCTGTAACACCTGTTCGCTGACGAAATTCTCGGAAGCTATTAATTCAATACCGTGAAGCTGACGTTCTTGTTCAGCTTTTATTATTTCAAAAACCTGAGTGTCTCTTTTCATTTTTATGAATTTTTTAGGGTTAAGAAAGGCAAATTTATGAAATAAATTAAATTAAAAAAATCGTATTGTTTTTTGACAATTACGAAAAGGGAAAATAATAGAGAAGTTACTTTAAATTTGTGATTTATTACTTCCTGAGCTTGATTAAAATACGATGTATGAAGCGCGAAATATTATGTTTATAGTTTTTAATTCATTGGTACGAACAATAAATCCCGAAGCTTTAAACTGATTAGAACCCTTCACCTTCATCGCCGCCATTATTGTTTTCATCGGGTTTCTTTTTGGCTTTTTGTTTTAATCCGCCGTTGATTTTATATGTAAAACTTATGTAACCTACGCGGCTTTCGCGTTTTCTGTCCATAATAACATTTAACCCTTCAGTGGTAGTAATATTACTAAATTTTATGGTATTAAAAATATCGCTTACTCTGATTCCAAGAGTTGCCTTGTCTTTCAGGAAATCTTTCTTCAAACCAAAATCTATGGAATACATTTCTTTCATTTCGCCTTGAGGTGTAACCATTGGTCCACGGTAGAATCCTGTAAATTGCACAAAGAATTTTTTTGGCAGATAAAAATTTGAACTGAATTTAGCTGTCCAACTGTAATTGGAATTTGTCATAGTTGTATTTTCAATATCACCATTAATTTTTGTGCGGAAATAACTATAATTAATATTTATTTTCCAGAATTTGAATATCGGTTGGTCAATCACAGCTTCAAGTCCATAAGATGTGCCTGTTGATAAATTAGAAAAAGTCATGTTAATAATATTATTTGTATCCAAAAATATAATTCTCTTTATAACATCATTTATCTGTCGGTAAAAGATATCGGCGCTGAATGTGGTTTTCTTCAATGTAATAAAATAACCGAGTTCGCAGGAGTTGATATATTCGGGCTTTAATCTTGGATTACCATAATTTATGCTGCCGGGATGTGAATAATCAACAAAAGGATTTAACGACCATTCATTGGGACGGTTGATTCTTCTACTGTAACTCAACTGCAAATCCTGAGTTTTGCCGATTTTTCTTGTAATGTGAATGCTGGGGAAAAAACTAAAATAACTACTTTCGAATTTTTCGGAAGTAGTTTTTTGATTTGATTTAATCAAAGCTTCTTCAAGTCGTAAGCCGAACTGATAAGTGAATTTTTTATATTTATTGCCATACATTCCATAAACTGCATGAGTTTGCTGAGCGTAAACAAAATTATTGCTTAATAAAGGGTCATCAACTAACGCATTTAAGGAATAATCATAATTTGATAAATGATAATCGTTATCGTTATTATTAATATTGCTTTGTAATCCTAATTCAAGTTTTGCTGTATCTGCCCACGGATTAAGAAAGTTTATCTGCATTGATGTTTTTTCACCATGAAAATTTGTTTTTGTATCCTGAATGGTAGAATTTCCGACAGTGTTCATATTCAAATCATAGTTCTGTTGAACTATTCCTTCTCCTTCTTTTTCAATTTCAGTTCCGTAATAAAAGTCAGCAGTTAATTCTTTTCCTTTTTTATCATAAGTTTTTTTGTAATTCAGCGTATAGTCAGATGAATGATTTTTTTCATTATTGGGGCTGTTTGTTGTGTAAAAAGTATCAATTCTGTTTTCTCTTACATATCCTTTGTTTTCGGTGTTTTCATAACCGTTTCTGTAGTTTTCGCTGTACATGTATGTCAGAGTAAGTGTATTTTTTGGATTAAAGAAAATATCGGTTCCAAGCTTACCTCCGTTTGAATTCATTTTTCTTCTGTTTTTGGCGCTCTGTTCAATTATGGAGTCTTTATCTGTGTATGTTCTTAATGAATTTCCATAGCCACTGCGAATATCATATCTGTTGTCATAAGAACCGAAAATATTTACTTTTTTTAGGTTGTAATTGAAGTTAAATGAACCGTTATATTTATCGTTTGTTCCTGCCGTAATAGTTGCCATTCCATTTAAACCGATTTCTTTTTTCTTTTTCAATTTAATGTTTATAATTCCCGACATTCCTTCGGGGTTATATTTTGCTGAGGGGTTAGTAATTAGTTCTATGTTTTCAATTGAACTTGCAGGAATTTGCTGAAGCTTGGTGCCATCAATAGATGAAGGTCGTCCGTCAATAAGAATAGTTACATTTGAATTTCCTCTTAAGCTAACATTTCCATCTGCATCAACAGTAACCGAAGGAACATTCTGCAAAACATCAACTGCTGTGCCACCGGTTGAAGTAACTGCTTTTTCAACATTTATTACTTTTTTATCGAGAGCGTATTCCATCAGGGGTTTTTCGCTTGTTATATTCACCTCTTTTAGGTTGCTGTTTGTAATCACGAGGTTTATGTTGCCTAAATTCTTTTCTGGAGTTTTTGGCGTTACAAGGATGTTGGGAATTTTTAAATTCCTGTAACCTATAAAACTGCATAAAATGTAATAGTTTCCGAACGGAACTTTATTTATAACGAAAGCTCCCTTTTCGTTTGTAATCGTACCTGTAACCATTGACGAATCTTTCTTTCTGAAAAGAACTATGTTCGCATATTCTACCGATTGAGAAGAAATGCTGTCATTTATGTTACCTTTAATAACTCCCATTGCTTCGTAATTATTTCCTTGTCCCTGTGTTTTGTTTTTATCACCACCCCCCTGATAATTTTGTGCTTTGACAAAACATGTTAATAGCAGAAATAATATCAGATAAATTATTTTTCGCATTGTTATTCACAATTTAGTTCTTTGTGCTCTTTGTGATTATCTTTTTTTTAACCACAAAGAACACAAAGGTTTTACACAAAGTTCACGGAGTTTAATCCTGCACGTATGGAATTATTACTATTAATTTAATATCTTAATATTTTATTCTATATAAAATTTATTGTTAATTTTTTTCTCGTGGCTCGCAGTTTATAACTTTTAGCTGTGATAGCTGATAGTTTTTGAATAAGTCAAGTATCAATCATCATCATTCGATTCTTTTTGTTTCTTTTCTTCACTTGAATATACCTCCCTAAAAATTCCAGATAGCTTTGTTTTTTGCTGTTCATCGCACATTGCTCTTGTTTTTAAATAACTTTCAATATTGCCTTTTGTGAGCTTAGTAAAAATTGAACCGAATTCTTTTGCAAGCGAATCCAACTTAATGGTATCGGGATTTTGTTGGGATAATTCTTTATAAATCATCATCCGCATTATAGTAACATCATTGTATAAATTTTTTTCTTTTTTTCTGTATTCTTTTTTACTCAGTTTGTATTCATCCATTTGTTTTTGCGAAAAACTCAGTTCTTCCTGAATAAATTTGATAATCCGCGACCTGGGGCTGCCGCAGTTGCTGTGTTTAAATAACCATTTGTGATAACCAATAGTGAATAATGTAGCTAAATTGGTAATGAGCAGAAAAACAATTACCAGTATCAATATCCTTTGTTTGCTTAAAAATCTCATAGTTATAAGGTTTAATTATTTTTTCTATTTTAATAATTATTTTTAATTTTTTCATCGTTAATTACAAAATCGCTTGCAAACTCTCTGATTTCTGTTGCCCTGTCTTTTTTGTAACTTGTATTGGTAAAATAATTTGCATTTTTTGTTCCGAGAATAATGCCGGCTGCCAGTCCCGCTGATATTATCAGAGCAAAAACAAATACATGTGCCAGACGATAATATACGGGTATAATTTCCTGAAGATTGTTGTTTTTAATTTTTTCGTTTATTCTTGTAAACAAAAAAGGATTAACCTTTTCGTTTTTTTCAACATCAATAATATTTATTGTTTCGGCAACTTGTTTGTAAAGTGCAGAACATTCGCTGCATTCGTTTAAATGAAGTTTTATTTGGACTTCGTTTTCCTGCGAAAGTTCTTTTGTTGCAAAGAATATTAAATTATTTTGTACTATTTTGCAATTCATAATTTTATGACTTTATATTTTGACACTTGTTTTTTGTTTTTCTTGCTGAAAATATTTTTGTTTTTCAATATTTACCTTTATAATAATTCAATAATTTTTTCTGAAGATTTATTTTTGCCCTATGAATTAATGATTCCACAGATGAAGTGGAAATATTCATTACTTCAGCAATTTCCTGATACGAAAGCTCATCATATTTGCATAATACAAATGCTGTTTTCTGGTTTCCTGTTAATGTATTCAGGGCATTTTTCAATACAAGTGACAATTCCTTGTTTTCGATTTTGCTCTGGCTTTGCTCTAATGAAGATATTTGACTTTCCTTAAACTCAACCTTTCTGAAATCAAATAAAAGTTCAATTGTTTGAATTATATTTTTTCTTTTTTGCTTTCGGATATAGTTCAGTGATTTGTTAACTGTTATTCTGTATATCCATGTTGAAATTTTTGATTCGTAACGGAATTTTTCAAGTGAATTGTAAACTTCAATAAATATTTCCTGAACTAAATCCTCGGCATCTTCGGTGTTGTGTACAAAACCCATGCAAGTACTGAAAACCTTATCCTTAAAATCATAAAATGCTTTTTCGAAAATAGTTTTCTTGTCGGTAGCTGTGTTTATTTCCTGCATGATTTTTCTGTCGGAGATAAAGTTTTTGCAAAGTTACAATTTAGACAATAATAAAAAATAAAAATCGCATACGGATTTATAATTTTGCGGGTTTTTAGAAGTGAATTTACTGAGGCCGTCCAAAAAGTACTCTGTGCATTCTCTGTGGCTCTCTGTGTAATTTTTTATTCTTGTTACACAGAGGTTCACAGAGAAGTCACGGAGAACCACAGAGAAAAAAATACTAAATTTTTACTTTTTAGACAGCCTCAGCAAATTGTATTATGAGTTTTTATAAGCCGTAAAACTTTTTTATTAAAGATACCACGTGTTCGATTTGTTTTTTTGATAATTCGGGAAACATGGGTAAACTCAGAATTTTTTTGGTATAGCCCGAGGCAACAGGAAAGTCGGAACTTATAAAATTAAAATGTTTATACGCAGGTAGTAATGGGAGTGCAGTAGGGTAATGAATAGCTACCTCAACTTTGTTTTGCAGAAGAAAATTTTTCAATTCGTCTCTTTTTTCTGCTCTGATGCAATAAATATGAAATATATGTTTTGCATTTTCTCTTATTTTCGGAGTTTTTATTTCGGGAATATCCGATAGAAGTTTATTGTAATACAAAGCATTTTTCAAACGGTTATTATTCCATTTATCAATATATTTGAGCTTTACATTGAGAATAGCGGCTTGTATTCCATCCAACCGGCTGTTTATTCCTTCAATCTGATGTTTATGTTTCTCCAATGCACCGTGATTGGCAAACATTCTGCATTTGATTGCAAGTTCATCATCGTTAGTGATTATTGCTCCTGCATCGCCATAAGCGCCTAAATTTTTCCCCGGAAAAAAACTGAATGTTGAAGCAATTCCGAATGTTCCTACTTTTTGTTTGTTGTATTCTGCAAAGTGTGACTGGGCACAGTCCTCAACTAAAAATAAATTATTTTTTTCGCAGATTTTTTTTATTTCATCTATCCGCGCACATTGTCCGTACAAGTGAACAGGCAATATTGCTTTGGTTTTTGAATTTATTTTTTCATTTATTTTTAAAGCGGAAATTGTGAAATAATCTTTTTCAATATCAACAAAAACGGGTTTTGCTCCGGTTTGGCTTATTGTTTCAGATGTGGATATCCAGCTTAATGCTGTTGTTATTACTTCGTCACCTTCGCCAATACCGAGCATTTTTAAGACAATGTATAACGCATCGGTTCCATTGCCAACACCAATGCAATGTTTAACATTGTGTTTTTTTGCAAATTCTTTTTCGAAATCCAGAACATGTTTACCTTTAATAAATGATGAATTTTTGATAACATCATTTATCGTAACATTAATTTCTTTTTTTATTGTCCTATATTGAGTGTGTAAATCAACAAATGGAATGTACATATATTCGAATGTTTGTTTGTTCAGTTGTTCGTTTGTTCAATATTTAAGTGCTGATTTTAATTACTCTTATTAGTTTTGCGGGATTTCCTGCATATATGCCGGGCTTTAAAATATTTTTTGTAACAACAGAACCTGCTCCGATAACAGCATTATCGCATATTGTTACAGGTAAAATTGTTGAATTTGTACCTATTGAAACATTATTTCCGATTTTTGTTGCTTTCCATAATTCTTTATTGCCGCGCGATGGCCCGCCTATTTTTAAAAGGTCATTAATAAACATTACTCCGTGTGCAATAAAGCAATTGTTTCCAATTGTAACAAGTTCGCAGATAAATGTGTGCGATTGTATTTTGGTTTTTGTTCCGATAATAACACCGTTTTGAATCTCGACAAATGGTCCTATAAAAGAATTATCGCCAATTTTACAACCATATAAATTAACCGGTTCAATAACTTTTACATCTTTTCCGAATTCAACATTTATTATGCTTATTGAAGTGATGGCGGGCGTATTTGACATTAAGTAAGTTTTTTTAATTATAAAATTCCCCTGATGCTTTTACGTAGAAGTGCTTTTGAGTATATCTTATCAATAATTTCAACTGTTTTCATTCCTTCAATTCCGCTGGTTGCTATTTTTCCATTATTTGTAAGAACATCAACAATATTTTTATATACCTCACCATGATTTGACATCGAACCCTGATAATCTCCATAGTTATTTGCTCCCATTCCTTCGGATAAATCTTTTATTTCATAATCTTGAATACATTGATATTCTAGTTTATTCAAATATTGACCTCCAACTTTAACAGTTCCTTTTTCGCCGAATACCGTAATAGATCCTTCCATGTTTTTTGAATAACTGTTGATTGAAAAGTTGATTGTACCTATTGCGCCATTGAAAAATTCAATAATTACAGTTCCTGTGTCTTCAAATTCAATTATATCTTTATGAGCAAAGTTACCGGTGAAAGCAGAAACTTCTTTTATATCGCCAATAAGCCAGTAAAGCAAATCAATAAAATGACTGAATTGAGTGTAAAGTACACCGCCGTCAAGTGTTTTTGTTCCTTTCCAGTCGGAGTTTTTATAATAATTTTCGTTTCTGTTCCAGAAACAACTTAGCTGAACGCTGAATATTTTACCAAGTTTGCCTTCGGTAAGTGCTTTTCGCAATGCCACAATCGGCGGATTAAACCTGTTTTGTTTTACAATAAAAAGATGCTTGTGGCTTGCTTCGGCTTCATCAATCATTTCCTTGCAGTCCATAACATTAATTGCCATCGGTTTTTCACAAAGCACATGAAACCCTGCCCGTAGAGATTTTGTCGTATGTTCAGCATGTAACCCGTTTGGTGTACAAATAGATATTACATCAATATCTTTTTCTTTCGACAATAAATCTTCTATTGAAAAATAAACATTTGAGAAATATTTCTTAGCAATGCTTTCTGCACTTTCAGAATTTATATCACAAACTGCTTTTAGAATTCCTGTTTTGCTTATTTCTTCGGCGTGTCTGGTTCCTATTCTGCCACAACCTATCAGTCCGAAATTTATAGTCCTCATTTATGCGCTTCTTATTTTATTTGTGGTAATATTATAAATACACTTTGTGAAATATTTTATATCAGTATAGTAGGGATGTTTCTCTTTTTCCAGCAGATAAGTTCTTTCCGATTCGATATATTCTTTAACATTTTGTTTCAGTAATGCAACGTATGGTGGCAAACATCCGGGCTTATATTTCATTCTTTTTATTTTTATATCGTCAGGAAATTCTTTCATGAAACTTTCACTTAATGGGCGTACGCCTACGATATTCATTTCGCCCCGTAACACATTTATAAGTTGCGGTAATTCATCGAGCCAGTATTTTCTCATGAATTTCCCCCATGATGTAACCCGCATATCATTTGCCAGTTTGCCATTGCTGGAAAATCCATTTTTTTCTTTAATAAAATCCTGCAAATATTCCGAATAAGGATACATTGTTCGGAATTTATAAACATAAACCAACTTCCCGTTTTTTCCTATTCGTTTCATTTTAAAAACCGGGCCGTATGAGGGATTTTCATCGAAGCATGGTTTTTTTACTTTTTTAAACACAAAATACAAGCGGTTTCCGAATATCTTTTCATCTACATAAGAAAAACCACATGCATATAATCTTCCGAATGTTTCGGCTTTTGAAATTACTCGGTTTCTTCCTTGTGTGATGAAGAAATATATTTTCTTTGTAAAAGGGAGTTTCGGAAAAATTCTTTTAAATATAAAATCTAAAAAAACGTATATGTAGTTTAAACCCGGCAAATACTTATTAATAAGTCGTCTTTTCCTTAGTTCCATTGTTTCAACTTTACCGATAAAGAATCCACTTTCGGAAATTTTGTAGTTAACTGCTTCAAGAAATTTATTTATTCTTCTTATATCATTTATTTTTCTTAGATTTACTATGTTTTTATATTTGTTGACTTCAATGTTCTCAATATTAAATTTACTCCTTGTTTTAATGGAGAATGTGGAATTATCATCAAAATTGCAATACTGCGAAATAAAATCAAAAACTTCCTGTCCTGAATTTTCTATTATTAATCTTTTCATAAGTACAAAATATCATTTTGTGGGATGTAAAATTACATCAATTAATTTGATTTTATGCTAAATGGTTTTCATTATAAAAGCATAAAAAAGAAAAAAAAAGTTTATCATTAGTAAAAAATAAATTAATAATATTACTTTTGAGATACTTTAACGTAAGTTTAATTTTAAAGTTATGCAAAAAGATAAAAGACCTTCATGGGATGCCTATTTTATGGAAATAGCCAATACGGTTTCTAAAAGAGCCACATGTGACAGGGGTAGAAGCGGTTGTGTTATTGCTCGGGACAAGCAAATTCTGGTTACCGGCTATGTGGGTTCTCCGATTGGGCTACCTCATTGTGATGACATAGGACATCAAATGAAAAAAATTATACATGAAGATGATAAGATAACTAATCATTGTGTTAGAACTGTTCATGCTGAGCAAAATGCAATATGTCAGGCAGCTAAACTCGGAATAGCTTTACAAGGAGCAACACTTTATTGCAGAATGACTCCTTGCAGAACTTGTGCTATGATGATAATTAATTGCGGTGTAAAACGCGTGGTTTGCGAAAAAAAATACCATGCTGGTGACGAATCGGAACAAATATTAAAAAAAGCTAAAGTTAAACTTGAATATTTTTGTAACGAGGTTTTAAATTATAAAAATCAATAGAGATAAAATTTATTTTAAATGGGAAAAGCTATCCCGTATTCAGATAGCTTTTTTGTTGTCCGACCTGGGATCGAACCAGGACTCTTCAGATCCAAAACCTGACGTGTTGCCAGTTACACCATCGGACAATATTTTTACAAAATTACAAAATATTTTTGAGTTACAAAATATTTTTATTAAATAATATAATCTGTCAAATTTTTAACTTTTAAAAAATAACAATAATGAGTTGGTGCAATTTTCATACACACACGAAGTTTTGCGATGGCAGCGAACAACCCGAAAAATATGTTGAAGAAGCAATAAATAAAAAAATGTTTGTATTGGGATTTTCTGGTCATGCTCCTTTGGACTGGGGTAGCGGTTGGTGCATAAAAGACGACGAACTTCAGGAATACTGCAATATAGTAAAATCTTTGAAAAAAAAATATAAAGAAAAAATAAATATTTATCTCGGACTGGAAATTGATTTTATTCCTGGATTAAGTAGGGATTTTAATGTAATAAGAAAAAAATGTGAACTCGATTATTGTGTAGGTTCTGTGCATTTGGTTAAGCGAAAAGGATTTAATGAACTTTGGTTTATTGATGGTCCCGATAAAAATTATATTGATGGAATGAAAAATATTTTCGATAATGATATAATATTGGCAGTAGAACATTATTATCAACAGATTATTGAAATGGTTATTTCACAGAAACCCGATGTAATAGGGCATATTGATAAAATAAAAATGAATAATAAAGGCAGGTATTTTACAGGTGATGAAAAATGGTATAAAAATTTAGTTTTACAAACGCTCGATGTTATTGCCGAATCGGGAAAAATAATGGAAATTAATACACGTGGCATTTATAAAGGTAAAACAAATTCGCTGTTTCCCGAAAATTGGATAATAGGGGAGTGCCTGAAAAGAAAAATTCCTGTAACAATAAGTTCCGATACGCACAAACCTCAGGAACTTACAAATTATTTTAAAGAAACCGCTGTAATTTTAAAACAAATCGGCTACAAAGAAATATATTTCTTCAATGACAAAAGCTGGATTTCAAGGGCATTTGATGAAAACGGAGTGAAACTGAAAACTGAGAACTAAGAACTGCGAACTTTTTAATACTCCTGATGGCTGGCATATACATTCACATTCCCTTCTGCAAAAGCAAGTGCAACTACTGTAACTTTTATTCGGTCGCTTCATTGGAACTAAAAACAGATTATGTTAATGCTTTATTGAAAGAAATAGAATTGCAGAAAGACTATTTAGAAAATGAGAAAGTAGAAACTATTTATTTTGGTGGAGGAACACCATCATTGTTGAGTTCAAATGAAATAAACAAAATAATAAATGAGATTAAAAAATATTTTGAAATTGAAATAAATTCCGAAATTACTCTCGAAGTCAATCCCGAAAGTTTAAGTAAAGAAAAAATAAAGGAAATTTCAGAAACCTCTGTAAATCGCCTAAGCATTGGTGTGCAGTCGCTATTTGATGAAGATTTAAAATATTTGGGGAGAATTCATACGGCAAAACAATCGCTTGAGGCAATAAAAAATGTGCAGAAATATGGCTTTAAAAATTTAAGCATTGACTTGATATATGGAATTCCATCTTTAACAAATGAAAAATGGATTTCAAATTTAGAACAAATATTTCTTCTTGAAGTGCCTCATATTTCAGCATATTCATTAACTGTCGAATCTAACACGCCTCTTTATAATCTTATTGAAGAAGGTAAATTAAATGGAATTGATGAAGATAAAATTGCTGAACAATTTGAAATACTTATGAAACTGATGTATGAAAATAATTATATTCATTACGAAATTTCAAATTTCTGCAAGGAAGGGTTTTATTCATTGCATAACAGCAATTACTGGAAACAGCAAAAATATCTTGGTATTGGTGCTTCGGCGCATTCGTATAGCGGAATTTCAAGGCAATGGAATGTTGCAAATAATACAGAATATATAAACTCAATAATAAATGGCATAATTCCTTTTGAAAAGGAAATACTGGCGGGCAATCAGAAATACAACGAATATATTCTTACAACGTTGAGAACCATTTGGGGAATTGATTCAGATTATATTAAAAACAATTTCGGAGAATTTTATCTGGAATATTTTTTTAAGCAAAGCGATAAATTTGTGAGAAGTGAAAAAATGATAAATAAAAATAATATTTTTTTGCTTTCCAATAATGGAAAAATTATTGCAGATACAATAATTAGAAGTTTATTCCTGAGTTGTGACATTTGCTAAAAATTTAAAATTCCAAAAAAACAAACATCAGAAAATAAGGAGTTTATAATCTAAAAAAATGAATTTTACCGCACTAATGTGTATTTTTGTGGTATGTATTCTGT
>JBAZBZ010000025.1 GCA_041671145.1 Bacteroidales bacterium
GCATAACCATTCCAACCCCGCCATAATAATCATAAAAAGCTTGTACATCGGCAGTATAGTAGTCAATAATTCCGTCGAGTGTAGAGTTCTGTTTAACCCCGCCTGCGTAAGTGCCATCATCAACGGCAAGCCTTTTATCAGATACTACAACATGGACATTGCCTAAATGGTCTGTTAATTCGTAAAACTTATCGCCAATTTTTCTTTGCGAAACTATTGGTGCCGGCAATAATGTGAGCAGTCCATATTTTCTGTATGGCTGCAGCGGCAAGCCACCCGAGCAGCTTCCGTTTTGCAAATCCAATGACGCTTCTTGTGTAATTGAAGTGTTATCAATATTGTTGTAAACGTATAAAGAAGTAACGTTAGATGCGTTGTTTACATATAGTTTATTATTGTAAGCTCTGCGAACTTCTGCATTGCCCTGGCTGTTGCTGGTGTATGTATCTAATGTTTCTATTGCTTTTGTTGTAAGGTTCATTCGTTTTAGTAAAACACTTGTTGCTCCCGGAACGATTAATTGCTTTTCGGCATAGCAAAGGTAATTACTATTTTTTGAAAAGTCAAAAGAAAGTGTTCTATAATCTTCGCCAATATAATTTTCTCTTCTCAGAACAATATTGTATGGTGTGCCGTTTATGCTTCCATTTGAGAGCGGATATAAGCTAACAATGTGTCCGATGTTAGCATTGGCGAATGGCACAGGGGGCCATGCCGGCTGTGCAGCAAAATTATTATAATATCCTATAGCATCAATACTGGGAATTGCACTTGCTATTAAAGCAGGATTGCCAATATTATTTTGAATATATCCGGCAGCAGATGCAATATTTGATGCTGTTATAGATTCAAACGGGTGAATATTGCTACCCGGTTCTGTTATATAAAATATTGATGTAACAGCACCGGAACCTGACTGCCCTGTTCCATACAGATTATATCCGCCATACGTTACGGCAAGTGTGCTGCCATTTGGAGATATTTGCGCCTGATTAAGAGTCAGTTTTTTAGAAGGTGAACTATTTTCGATTTTAAGAACTGTTTCGGTTGAAGCAAGAGTTATTAAATTATTAGTCAAGTCGGATACATTTGCCTGCGCCTGCTTAATGTAAGTATAATTTTTCAACATCAATAGCGGAAGACAAGCAGGGCAATTATTATTGCCGATAATACTACTTTCCCATCCATTATGCTGATAAAAAATATATAATTTATTAGGTGTACTGCTTCCGGTTAAATCATTGTATCCTGCAAATGCAAGTTTTGTTATTTCGTTCGGACTTGCTGTAATAATGGAATTGTTTGCAGAAGTTACGGTTTTGTTTATGGCATCAATAACATGATAATAAACGCCGCTTTTATCGCCGGTAATTAAGTAATACAATCCATTAAAGTTAGGCATTTTCATAGCTATTGCAGGCATGTCGGATGAAGCGTTGAAATAAATATTACCTTTGAAAGAAGGATTATTATCTTTATCAAGTAATATGTACTGTTGTCCTCCAGAAAAATATTTTACACTAACAAATCTGAACTGAACATTACCGTACTGGTCTTCAGCCGTGGCAATGCATTTTCCAGCGTCATATCCGGCAAAGTTAGTGGGAGGAAGATTTTTCAAGTCGTTAGTAGAAACATCAGCATTATTGTCGAAATCAACACTAACAAAAGGATTAGTATATTTGAATGTTGATAGCTGCTTTTGGTTTGTTGAAGCGAGCCAATGCCTGTATTCTGTTTGGGTAATTGTCTGCACATCAGATACGGGGTCTGCACCAATATTAGATTGCTTTTGGCAAGCTGTTGTTTCGGGAACGTAGGATGATTCATTAAGCACTTCCACTCCGGTGGGCTTAAAAACACCAATACGTTTACTTCCATATATAGGAGCTTCGGAAAGGGTTACTTTTGTGGCTGTGTTGCCGGCAGTGCGGTCATATATGGCAATGGGGTTACCTGTGGGGTCGTAAACATACCACGTGGTTTCTGTTGTTTGAAGAGTTTTGTAATCACCGGTAAAAGGTGTATTTACCTTTTCGGTTTCGCTTTTCATAATACGGTTGCCCAAAGCATCATAATGATAAATAAGAAAATAAACTTTTGAATAGTCAATTACATTATTATCTTTAGGGTATTTTGTAACACAAACCACTTTATTGATATTATTCCAGTTAATGTATGATATTCCTTCCTGATTATCAGATACAAGGCGGCCTATATCGTCATATGCATAATTAATTGCAGGCTGTCCGCTCTGAATATCTACTTTGAAATCCGAGGTTCCCGCGTCATCGGCAACTGAAAAGAGCTTGTTGTTCTGCACTATATGGTTTCCATCTGGCAATACAAGAAGATTGTCGTAGATGTATCTAAATTTGTCCATTTCATTTGAAGGAATAATGCCAACAGGATACGCATTGCGTGTAAGAGTCAAAATATTACCGTTGGCATCGTAAGTGAAATTTTCGGAGTAATCGGAAGTTTGAGCCCATGATGCTAAAAGGGGATTGCCAATAACGTCGCCTGCACCTGGGTCGACAGGAACGCCTGTTCCTGAAACATATTCATGTAAAGTTGAAGATTTAATACGGTTCAGGATATCGTAGCGATAAATATTTGTTTTCATTCCTAATTGAATAGTGCCAAAAGGACCGGCGACATGGCTGCCGGCTCTGATATTAGATGTCCAGTAACTGATATTGCCGTTGTAAAGCTGGTGTTGAGCGGCATCATTAGTATTTAAAAGAATAGTATTATACGGGTCAAAAGTATTAGTTTCCCCGATTTCAGAACCTGTACGATGGTAATCATTTTTGTAATAGCCAAGTTCCATACCGAATTCATCGGGAAGAACTTTTTCATTGGAAGAAGCCGAAGCAAAGTCGGCACCGGGGTCTTTAAGTGAGTAGAGTTCCGGCTGGTTAATTGCTTTAAGATAGCCATTTATATTATAGGTATAATCAATACCTTGAATTTTATCCTTACCGATTTCTTCGCGGGAAAGAGGTCCGTGCAGATAGTATTCGTAAGAAGCATCGCGTTCCCAAGTAATACCTTCTTTGCTGGTATATGCTGCAAGAATACGGTTGTCGGCATCGTATTCGTAACGGTGCATAAATTGAGTATTGAAGTTTTCATCGTAAATAAAACGTGTAACTTTATCGGAAACAAGGTCGTATTCGTAGCGCAGATAGTTTTTGCCTATGCCCGGCAGTTGTTGAATTAACCACTCGACATTGCCATGAGGGTCGTAGCTGTAGAAAGTATATGATTCGGGATTGCCGTCGCCGTCTTCATCACGGTAAACATAGCTTACTCTGTTGCGAAGGTTTTCCTGATACATTGCTGTCATGTCGGTAGGTTTGTACATCACAGGGTACGATATATCATTACTTATAGCATCGGGGTCTTTTGCACGATTCGAGTATATTGTGCGGGTAACTTCGGAAACACTTGCAATTCCAACAGCAAGAATTTTACTATCAAAATTACTGTATGGGAAAATGCTTGCATTAGAATTAGTTTGGGGGCTCCATATTTCAGGAACAGCAAGTTCATTTGGGTCAGATATTGTAAATCCACTAGTAGTTGCCGGAGTTAATTCTCCGCTTTCAATAATTCTACCGAGAGCATCGTAAACAGAATAAGAATAATTGCCGGTTTGATTTTTCTGAAAATCATTTTGGCTGAGAATAATTTGTCCTTTAGCATTGTACCAAAAACGTGTTTCGCCTCCATCGGGAGTGTTTTGTTTAACAACCTGCTTTATACTGTTGTATTCATAAGTAGTTGCAATATGAGCAGGATACACGGGGGCAGGCGGAGTAGGTGAAGGTGGAACAGATGAAATAGCATTGCGGTAAGCCATTGCAGCATCCATTCCGGTTTTATTCAGTATATCAACGTCTTCGGGAGAAACCGTGCGTATGAGATTATTAGCCCTGTCATAATAATAGAGAGTGTAATATGAATAATCAAGATTATAAGAATACGTAAATTCATCTGTTATGTTTGCAAGACAATTGGAGGTATAACTGTCAGTAATACTTTTTATCAAATTTTCTTTACAGGTCTGAATCTGGCTCATAAACTGAGATAAGATGTATTCACTTTTCAATTCATTGCAAGTCAAAGGGTGAGTAATAAATTCGGTTTTGACAGGTTTCATTTTTTCCCAAGCCATACAGAGATTGCAGGTTGTTGTATTATCTACAGGTATGGAACATTTGCACAGTGAACGTGCTAAAACTAAGCTAAGTCCGTTGAATGTTTCGATTCTTGCTGGGGAGTTGGTTGTATTAGCTCCTACAGAAACATTGCAATTGCAAGAGTAATTACTACCTGCAGCAGCGAAACTGTAACCACCACATTCCGCCGAGTTATTATCATCCTCTGATGCAGATAATGACCCAAGATACACAATCAATCCACCAATAGGAACACCCTGATAGTTTTTTTGTTCTATTATTAACGATGAAGATAAGCACCCTGTCGTGCTTGCTGGTGTAACAGAGAAAGTAAACATTTCATCAACAGGAGAAGTACTGCCAGAAGCATTAGCTGCCCAGTTTATATTAGGGTTATCGCCACCAAATTTGGCAGACATAACGGGTAAGATACAATCACACCTTATTATATGGAAATAAAAAGCACAGTAGCCGGGTTGAACAGCGCCGAGATTATCTTTAGCGGAAACAGCAGTAACATAAAGTTTGACTTTACTTCCCGTGCTTGTGCCATCGGAAATATAAACATCTTTTTCTATTTCTCTGAAATAATAATTTGAAGGATTGTAATCAGTTGTAATATCAATAAAATTAGTGTTGTGAGTAATGCTATTGTCATTTTTTACTATATCATTTACTTCGGATTTGAAAGAGCTAACGATTTCATTTAATAAGTTGTTATGTGTAGTTGAAGTGTTATCAATTAATATACTTGGATTCTGAGTAACAGAATGTGAAAGGTGAAAATAATCGAAAGGGCAAATATTTGCAGTTGTTTCGGTATAACTGCTACAAGCAGCATACCAACTACAAAAAGGAGTAAAAGTAGTAGTGGTATTAGGATTTATAGTAACTGCAGAAGTTGAAGCAGAGCCAGAAGTAGCCCAAATATATAATTGCGAGTAATCTCCCGTGAAATTAGTAGGAACAGAAATTGTAACTTTATTATTGGCATCTACCGAAGCCGTGAAATTGGGAATATTATAATCTATATTTACCTGATTTGCAATTTCGTTTGCAATATCGGCATCGGTAGTTTTGTTGATTGTAGTGGTAAGCTGCTTAAAAACATTGTCTGTGCTACTTTTTATAGTAAGCTGAAGATTTGTTTTATTAGGAAAGGTAGTAGTGTTAGGAACATCGACTATAAAATCAGTAAGGAAATCGCTGGTATTAAAATAATTTGGAGAAACATAAAGCGAGCATTGGGGCTGAAGTATATATGGCTGCGGAACAGCGTGCAAAATGTCGTTCTGGTCGAAAAAGAATTTAACGAATGAGCTTGAAGAGAGTTTAAAGTTGTTTGAAAAATTATCGAATCCAGGATAACCGGTAGTAGCATCATTAGTAAGTACCCAAGTAGCAATAGGAATTGCAGGACTCTGACCAGTACAATAGAATGCAACATTCACTTCGATTAATTTGTCATTTCCGGGAGTTGTCGGGTAAACGCAGTCGTCCTTGTATGAAACTACATTTGTTACGACAGTAATTTTTTTATACACGTTTGGAGCAGTAGCAGTTTGCAGTACAAAATCTTGTTTTTCTTGGTTATAGTTCACACCTCCTGTAGTAGGCAGTGTTGATTCAAAAACATAATCGTAGCCGGTTGCAATTAGTTGATTGCCGCATTGAACGGTAGTTCTTTTTTGCTGCAATCCTCTATCGAGTGAAGTATTAATAAAATCAATTATCTGGTCTTTAACCAAGTTTGCATCACCAACATCGGAATATCCTGAAATATTTATAGGAGAAACAGAAGGAGTCTCAGCCACAGGAGCAAATTTGGGCACCCACATAAATGCTTTTTCGTATTCGAGTTGTTCGCTTTTAAGTATGGCTTTGAAGTCATCGGATTGAACATAAGTCATATAAATCATACCTGTTGGTATAGAAGGAGTACCATCGGTAAAGACAATTGTATAATTATCGGTAGGATTATTTTTAGCCGGGTCGGTGACATCTTTAAAAACCTGAGTACTGACAGGCATCTGGCATTGTAATTTGCATTGAGCAACCATAGCATCAACAAAACATTCTTTAAGGTTAGCTTTGGGGCATGAAGAGCAATCGTAATTGATAAATATTTCATCGAAAGTAAGCCATGTGACAGTTTGACCACCAATTACTGATGTTTGACCAGTATATGAAAGCCCTTTACTGTGATTAAACTCAGTAACAAAGTTATCAATAGCACCTTCAAAGGCGGGGCGGCTGTTTTCGCAACCTTCTTCGCAAACAGCAGGCAGGTTTATTTGTGTACCTGCAGGTGGTGGGTCTGTATGAACACATTTACAAAAACCCTGAGCAGCCCATTTAGCTTTTTCAGCAGAAGAGAGGGTGGGAGGAGCAGTGTTTATATTAAATGTTTTATAACAGATATCCTGTTTTGTAACAGTATTAATATTATTTTCTAGTGTAGTTGTATTATATATTGAAGTACTAGGGTCATTATCTGCAAATAAATTGGGACAAGAATTATTGTCTTCACTTCCAAAAATACGATAAGCAGTTTCACCTGCTGGTATTGAAGGTAAGTTGCAGTTTGATGCAGAATTATACCAGTCAGCATCAGCCCAATAAATTTTTATGTTATTAACATTATTTGCCCAGTATGTGCTGCTAATAGAACCGTCAGTTTCCCTGTTTTCATTTAAAATACTAATATTTTGGTAATTACTGCAAGTAAGGTTGTAGCCAAGACATTCATCGAGGGTTGCAATTACGTCAAAATCCGATTTGTATTGTGTTTCCCATGCATCGGGATTGCTGCCAGGATGATTCGAGTTAAAGGACTCATTAAGCGTATATAAATTAAAAACACTAACGGCGCACTGATAAATCTGGTCGCAAGTATATCCATGATTGGTTATTAAATCGTTAACATGATTTTTAAAAGTTGTAAGAGGCACCAAAGTTACGGTTGATAAGGTACAAGGGGCAATATATGTGTTATACAATTTATCCAAATCAGCATCAGTACAAGAAGGTGCAGCTAAACTGCAATCATAGCCCGAAGTGTTGACTGAAATGGTGCAGCAAGAGGGGTTTAGGGTTAAATGTCCTGCAATATTAGGAATATCCCACACAATATTACTTTCGTTATATTGGTCAACCCAGCTATCAGCAATATTGCTTAACTGTTGTTTGTAATCGTCGAGATACCTGATAGTGGAAGGAGCAGGTTCATTATTATTAGTGTAAACATTTTTAGTAATATTATATGAGCCGGAAGGAAGATATATTTCGCCTGTTGTAACAAAATTTGTAAAATTTGAAGCAAGTGTAGTACCGTCAATAGCAGTCAACTGATAAGTTACACCTGCAGGAAGGGTTTTTAATTCTATATCTCCTGTTGCCGGACAGGCATGGGGCGGGATTTTTATTAAAAGCTTCATATTTCGCCTGTTATCATTGGGGGAAAGAGGGCATGTAATTGTTATTTCTACAGTATAATCGCAAGTTTCGCATATTATTGGTCCGCAGTTATCACCGAATGTTTTCGGAGAAATTTTATAATCAACATTTACTTTTTTTACTTTTAAAGTTTCAGGATTAAAAAAATGGTCTTCATCGGCTTCAATAATGAGAGAGGTAAAGGTTGTAGATTTATTATCCAAAGCACTGTATGTTGAAGAAGGCAGAGAACTTTTAACTTCGAAAGGTTGGAAAACATGTTCGGGGTTGCGTGAGCATGTGCTGATATCAAGATTTGCAGGAATAGTAGGAGCAGAAACGATTGTAGCAAGGACTTGTCCGGCTTTTGCCATGTAATTTGTAGTAACAACGCCGTTAGGGTCTGTAGTTTTAACCTGATAAGTAGAATTCCACAGAGGGGCTTCGTTTCCGAAAACACGGTCAAGTTCTGTTTGGGAAACAGCATCGTACTGAATAGTAGTATTGTGTCCATCCGCCTTAAGGTTTAACACATCACCTGCTAAACCTTGCTTTAATGGTCTGCCCGAAGCATCGTTATAAAACAATGTTCTTGTATATGGGAATCCTTTAGCATCGGGGATATATTTAGCTTTATTGCCAAGCGTTAAGTTATTGTCGGAGTAGTAAAAATTAACACCTGCATCGGTTGCAAGAGGAGTATTAGTATAGAGATTAGCATCAGCATCAAAATTGTTGGCATTGAAAAGCCACGAGGAGCCAGAACTTGTTGTATTAAAGAAGTTACTTTTATAACCAAAATAGGAGTCATTAACAGGAGCAACAAGAGAATTAACGGCAGCACGACCGCTAAAATCGTAAACTGTTTGAGTTGCAAGTACACTTCCTGACGCACCTTGCGAAAAGAGTTTTGTTTGCTTTTGAAATAGCTGGTTCAAACCGTTAGCAAACGACATAGTTTCGCTTTTCTGGGAATTTTCGGTATATACTCTTCCATGTATCCAGTTGAAGTTGTCGTTGAACTGGTTGTAGTAGAAATAGCAATTATCATTGTTGGAATATGTTATTGGGTTGGGCGGATTGGTAGTGTGAACATTGACGAGATAGCTATTATTAACTATAGCTACAGGAACATTAGCAGGCGATAGTGATATGGGGATACTTGTATTTGGTGGTGTAAAAAGATTCGATGGGGGTATAGTTGTTTGAGTTGTCCATGAGCCATAGTTCAGATAATTGGAGCGACCTCCTTCGTAATAACTGCCAACAGCGCGAACACGCCAAAAGTAAAATCCCGTACCTTCGGTAAGTGTCATTTTATAAGTTTTCTGCCCTCTTTCAACTTCAATTGTGGATGCTTTTTCCCATTTAATTTCCACGCTTCCTGTTTCATCGGCTTCAACTTTAAGCACCTGCAGGTCATAACTATCGAAATACATATCATTGTCGCTATTCATAGGAAGGTTCCATTCAAATTGGATTTCAACAGCTTCGGCATTACTTCCTGTTTGTTCATTAATGTTGAATCCGGAAGCAGAAACACTACTAATGGAAGGAATTATTTCATTATTTGCCTGCGAGGAATTGTTTTGATATAAGCCAAAGCAAATATCGTTGTTTTTACCAATTAATAAACGCAGTTTCGATTGAGCAAAAGACTCATTGCACTGGAAGGAATTTTTTGTTATTATAAAATAGCTTGTAATATTAGCAATATTGGTATAATCAATTTCTATAATTTTTTCGGGTCTATCTTTATCAATAGCGAAAATACTTGGAGTAAATGCCCTTATTTTATTGTTTTGGGCATCGTAAGCATCAATAGAAACATTAAGGGAACAGCTCCAAGGTTTCAAATTACCAAGCTCGTATATATCACCCATGTCGAGTTTCAATGACAACTTCCTGCTTTTTACTCTTGTTTGCTGATAGGCAGACTGAGTAATTTTATCAACAGTAACAGTTATTGTCGAATGAGTGTTTAAATAAGTATAGTCGTAGGGAGTTACAGTGGCCATATATGCCGGCTTAGCTGAAAATGCATGTTTAACTGAAAAAGCATAGCTAAAAACCAAAGTCAAGCATGCGATTTTTATCAAGTTGCCCATTTTATTAATATTGAATGTTTGCATATAAAATAGAATTTATTTTTTATTAATTACTTAACTTTATTTTTTCTTGTTTTACGAATATCTCTGTATGTATATTTCTCATATTCTTTTTTTAATTTTCCATTATTCAAAACAATTTGTAATGGACTTATTTTAAGTTCTTCATCGTTGCATTTTTTTTCGAGCAAAAGATACTCATAAATATCTCTTTTTGGTTTATTATTTGGTGTGTAATAATTATATACGATTGTATATACTTCGCCGGTGGAGTAATTGTATGTATAATCAACTTCCTTAAAAACATTTGGAATTTTACCATTTTTAGGCGGAAAATATACATCAAGGCGACCTTTCTTTTGTTCTTTGCTACACGTTATCTGGCTCGCAATTTTTTTCAATGTGTCAAGCTGCTTGCGAATGTCGTAATTATATGGTACTGCCTGCTGCTTTTTAGCAGTGTCTTCAATATTTCTCACAACAATAGTTTTTTGTGCTTTTAAAATAATAATCTGAGTTTTATCATCCTGAACAACCTTAATATAATTATTCTCAAGCTTCATTTTTGCACCATCGAGCCATAAATTATTTATAACACGCTCACCGGTAATTGTGTCTTCGATATTTTGAATAGCAAACTGCACGTGGTATTTTGTAATATCTGAGTTAGTATAATACCTGTAAATTTTTTCAAACTCTTTGCTGCAATCGGGTTCGGAATTGTTAATAAAAGCAAGGGTTGTAACTGATAACACAATCAGAAAAAGATAAATAATATTTTTAAGTAATATTTGCACGTGTATAGTTTTATTTATATGATTTTTTATTTCTTTTTATCCTGCCATTTATAATATTTTTTCATTAATTCCAAAGTTGTTTTTAAAGCTTTAAAAGGATTTTGTACTTCGGAAGCAATAAGTCCGGCTTTATCTGTACCGTAATAGGCATCATAAGTTTCGAGATTCTTTAATATATAATATGCTTTAGAAATAGTAGTGTTTGTTTTTTCATAAGTTTTATTTCCTATATTATTTTTACTACTATGAATGCTTGATTTATTATACAAATCGCTTATTATAACAAAAGCATATTTATATCCCTTACAAGAAGATTTAATAAGGTCATAATAATTAATAACTTTATATTTATAAGGATAATATTCCTCCAATATTTCATTGTATTTTGCATCACTACCATAAGAATTAATTACTAAAAGTTCGTTCGATTTTAATTCGTTTTCGTCGGGAAATGATTCAATTGAATTATTGATTTTTGTTAACATATCATTATATCGTTGACTTGAATTCATTGTTTCTACTGTATTTGAAGTATCCACAGCAATTTTTTCAATAAAGTAGCCCTTAGTTTTTTTTGAAATTTCATTTTTCAATTCATCGAATGCATCAGCTAATGACAGGTTTGCCTTTTGTATAACATAAATCTGTGACGCCTGAATTTCACCAAGTTTTTGAATTGTCAAAGTAATCGGTTTAACATCTTCGAGTGTTAATTCTCCGTTTTTAAAAGCTTTTTCGGCTTTTGGGATTTCACTGAAATTAATTGACAGTATAAAAGCCGGTAGTTGCTGCAAGTTGTCTTTATATTTACTCATTGATTCAACATACTCGCTTTTTGTAACATATTGAAATGCCGACGGCTTCATATTTAATTTTAATAATCTTTCATTTATTAATTCGCATATAGCGTTATATAATCCTTCATCTAAAGAAGTTTTATAGTCATCCGGATTTATTTTTTTATAAGTTGTGCCGGGAAAATAATAAGCGCCTTTATCTCTGCTAAAAGTAATTTGATTTTTACCCATGGAAAGAATCCTAACAACAAAGTTGCTATTCTTTGCAAGAATATAATTCGGCAATTCTTTTGAATATTGCGAAAATGCATTAGTAAAAATAAATACTAAGATTGCTGTAAATGTGATTGCTTTTCTCATTGTTTATAATTTTTATTATTTTAATTTATTTACTTTTTAGTATTATATTGTGTCTCAGAAACAGTTTTTTGTCCTTTAACGGTTTCTTTTATTTTACGAACAAGCAGTCCCTGCATATTATACTGAAAAATTGAAGCAAAATGCTGGTCATCGAGAATTGCAACGGGTCGTTTTGCTTTGTCGTAAACATAGCAAGTCATTTCTGATTCGGATGGTTGAATTTTAACATCGTCAATATAAACTCCACTGATATCTTTTATAGTGACAGATACTGTTAGAACAGTGCCATCAGATACACCTGCAATAACACTTTCGTAAAGCGACCACAGACCCGCATCGCATATTTTTTGCATTTTAGTATTTGTTGTTGCGAAATTATTATTGTTTTTATCAATTCCGACAATATTGAAATAAACACTATTTTCGAGAGGCAATCCTTTTTTATTAGGATTATAAAGCCATGCTCTTACAATAAAATCTTTAGAGGTACTATAGGTATTTTTTATTGTTCCTACAGGAAAACCGTAATTTGATTTGTTTAGCAGGAGCGAATATAATCCTGTGTGAGCATATACAAGTGAACGATATGAATCTTGAGTGCTATTAGTAATGGTAGTAATATACGACAGGTTATTCTCAAATACAGTACCATTGTATAAATTTTCGAAACTTTCATAGGATATTGTGCCTTCCTTAGCATTTTGAGCAATGGCAACAGGTACTGTTGAATAGTATCCGTATTTTGCTGCACTATATATGTTCATAACGTCTTTATCTTCAACAGCATTGCCATTGGGAGAATATTGAGTGGTGGTGGATACGTTCACCCAATTATCATGGTTTACAACAGGAGTTCTGTCGGCTTCTTGTCCTTGATATGTTGCCTGATAAACAGCATCTTTCCAATCGAAAACACCATAGTGACCTAATCCATCCAAATCCACTAATTTTAATTTGAATTTTCCGCTGTTGAAATTTTTGTAATCGTTGGGTGTAGTGCCTCCTGATGTAGGATTAGGAACTGCAAAAGTATTAAGCCGTTCGCGGTAAACAAACTGCTGAAATGGACGCCATTTGCCAAGAGTTCCTTTTTCAAAGTCATTACCAGGAAAACCAGGTGTAGGATACAATGCCTGATTGTAATTCCATGTATCATAGTAGGTAGTGGTTGTGGCTGATACCACGGGAATATCAGGAAGACAAAGGGGTAAACGGCATTCATAAGGAGCACCCTCGCTGGTTTCTACACCATGAATAACTAAACATGTATTATTATTATAAATTTCCGTTTTTGCATAAAAACATGACATGGCAAAAGTGCCAACAGTGATTCCGCCACATAATGAGTTATTTGTGCTGTAACCATACGAGAAGGCATAAGGATAGGGTATGTTGGGATAGGAGGGATTAAGTTGTATTATATAGGTCAATATTACATCTTCGTTATACTCACAACAAAGTTCTTTAGGAATAGTAAATGTACGCGTAAGTGTTGTTTCCGGATAAGCAACTAAAATACCCTTATCTGTATTTATTTGATTATTAATAGTTTGTATTATGGGCGTTGCGTAGTTGCCGTTGCTGCTAAAGGGAGAAATGTTTTTACCATGGTACATGATATTGCCTTGTTTAGCAGTAAGCATGTTGTTGTAACCGCTGCGGAGTATAGTAACATTAGCAGTTGAACCGGTATAATTAGAGCTAATACCCGAGCGTTGAAGATAAACCAGACCATTAATATAATCAATATCATAAACATGATATAACGCTGTATTAGTACCTTTTAGTTCAAGGAAATCGCCTTTAACGAATGATTTCAAGGCATCACTTGGTGCCGGTTTACAATCTTGTGAAAGGTGAGTATTATCAACGGCAAAAGTTAAATAAGGATTTCCTGTAGCAGGTGCAGCAAAAGGAATATCAGCAAATTGTAATTTCTGGTTTAACGCTTTAGAGCGGAAGTTTTCGTGGCTGCAGCTTGCGAGGAAGTCCTGATTAATGTAAATATTACCAAAGTCGTCATAAGTATTGGTAACAACAGGCGTGCCTGAAAATTTGTCGAGCACTTTATTTTCGGTAACATGAGTAACACCATCGGATAATGAAGTGGTTTTTTTAAGAATGGCAGGATAGCTGATAATTTTGTTAATGACATGAGTTCGTAAATTTTTAATATCGCCGTTAACACCAACTTTAACGCCTGTTAAAACAGGGATGGAACCTGGTATAGGAAATGGTATAGGACAAAGAACAAAAGCACCGAGGGTAACATCAACACCTATATCGCCACCTATTGTGAGTTCGTTGACTTTTCGTCTTTCGCCGAGTATTTCACATTCTTTGCCAAAATAGCTACAACTAATAGGAGCAATGCTCATATTTTCATCCATAACATCAACCATATCTGATGGAGAAAAGTATTCATAAGTTTCCTGAGCCATAATAGTGCCATTTGAAGCATATTTAGTAATTTGCTTTTGTTTGCCATGCATACTGTTTGAAATAAACATATAGCCCTGTGACAAATCATATTTTTCATAAGAAAAACTAACAGAAATACCAACCATGTCGATGTTAGCACCGGCAGATAAGCTTATTTTAGGAGGGTGAATTTGCTGCAAATCGGACTTCACAGCCTTGAACGGGTAATCACGACACGTATAAAAATCGTGTATTTCATAGCCAGTAGAGGTAAAAGTATTGGTATTTATATTTTTAATAGTAACTTTAGAATAACCTACAGATGGCGAAGGATAAAGAGATTCGCCAATAGGACCTTCCTGAGAATAAACATCGCGTCCGTAAAGTAGTGCATTAAACCCTGTTTGAGGGTCTTTGTCAATAACAACAACAAAAGGATTTTCTCTTCTACCTTCTGAAGGTTCAAAAGTGGCTACACCTGAAGAAATAGTATAACCCGATTCAGGTGTTGTGTAATTATATTCCTGTCCGTACAAAGAACCATGGTCGGTTTCTGCGCCGGTGCCGGAAGGTTTATCGGAATCAATACCGGGGTCGTACATTAAAATTCTTTTAACCCTACAACCGCCACCGTATTTTTTGCCAATACCGCCATCTCTATACAAAGGCATTTGTACTCTAACATAAGACATGGCAGGTTGAAAGTAATTGCAAGAATTCGCCGCGTCCACTACTTGTTCTAAGCCTTTGAATATATTTTTAATATAACCTTCTACACTTTTGTTTTCTGCCGGTTGCGCGGACAGGTCTGCAGCACAAGTCGTTATATTACCTCTACGGTTATTTCTGTAAAAATCGGAACATACTTTGCGAGGTAATTCGCGTTTACTTGTTGCATTAGGATATGCAATTTTGCGATATAGCGTATTTGCAACACCAGGGTTAGGGTCGTTTCCATTGAATTTAAAATAAACACCACCATTATCATAGCCATAAGCATCAATTCTCGCATAACCTTCTAAATATTCGGGAGAGTTTGCATCCAAGAGTTGATAATAGAAATTAAAATACATACGCTCTTTGTCTAAGTTCATTTTCTGAAAAATATCATCAACTATATTTTGTTTATCAAAATTAGACATAGAAGAGAAATTAGTAATACCTATTTTTTCCAAGTCAAGGTAATATCGTTTATCATCTGAACCACCGGCAGTTTCATCGGAAGAAGTGGAAGCCAGCAGAGGTACCATAACGGCAGCACGTTTATCCTGCACATACATATAATCATTTTGCTCGTATTGTACATGAATTTCGCCACCGCTTGGTAAAATAATGCGTTTGAGGCACCATGCAGCAGGGTCGAAATCAACATTGGGAGTTATATTTTGCTGAACAAAGTTAAAGTAACGGGCTAAATCACCAAATCCACTACTTGAAGTACCGTTACCATTTTTCAGCAAACCGTAATCTCTGTAATTGCCCCAACGGTCGGTGTTAACATAGGAATAAGGTGGATTTTGAATTTTTTGTTTACTAGTATTAATACCACACATACCCTTATAATCATTTGTAAGATTTCCATATGGAGCGGGATAATTAATGGCATCGGAACTATTGGTTATACCAGTGGCGTTGTTGTAGTAGTTATAGTTGTATTCAAATTGGTAAGGGCTAAGTTTTGAAGTAATTTTACCTTCATATTCAAACCAAACTTTTGTTAACGTGAGCTTACCATCAGTACCAGTATAACCACCAGATTTATCGAAATTTGGAAGACCCGGACAAAGTGAGTAATCATATTCAAAATGAACTGTTTTAATTGGTTTTGCACCAGCATTAGGAATGTACACTCCACTACCTGCAGTTACTTCACCAACATCATCAATTGCATAAAGGTCAATTTTATCGAGCTTCTGCAATTTCACACCTACACCTCCTCCTTTTATATCATTATGAGTTACTCCATAACCATCTCTTCTTTCAGTAACAGTAAATATAGCAACATGGGTTTTTGACGCTATGCTATAAATGTAATAAAGTTCTTTTTCGCCATAATTAAAGCTTCCCATATCATCTTTATTATCAGATAAAGAACCCTTGTTAAAATAAACTCCTTCATAAGGGTTTCTGTATTTATACCAACCTCCACTGACGCTGGCACCGGCAAAGCAGGAATAAGTAATTTTTGTATAAGAGCCAAAATCATCTTTTGTAGGACCATTCATTGTTCTGTCAATATAGTCGGGGCTATTAATTTGAGTTAATAAATAAGTTGTAGCGTAAGATGCATTAGCTGAGTAACCACTTTTGCGTTCGGCACCGATTTCGATACTATTGGCATCACCTATAATTTTAGTATAATGCCCTCCACCACTCAAAATTCCCTCAGGGTCAGTACTTGTTCCATTTAATAAACCCTCATCATATTCAGTACTATTGCAATTTAAACTATAACTTAATTGCTTTTCATTTTGGGTGTATGCAGGTAACCCATAAACATACTGAACACCATCGGCATTAGTGTTTGCAAGTTCCTGAATTTTTTTATCATTACCCATTAAATAATAAGAAGAATTGCCTGCATAAGTATAATAAGTGGGATTCAGATAATTACTTGCAATACTGCTACCATTAACTATTTGCAAATTCTTTTCATACGATTTGTATTTATAGCTGCTGATGCTATTGCTAACATCGCCAATAGTATTGTAATCCATATAGCTGCTGCGGGAGTGGTGTGAGCTTCGTGGTTCCGGATTAATGCCATAGGGATGACCATCAGCGGAACTAAAACCATCACCTGTAACAGAACTACTCCAACCATTATAATTCAAATTATTAATATCTGCACAAAAAACGTTGTCAATTGCATTAGAGTTAGTTAAATCAAAATTACCTCCAAGGTCATTAGTGAAACGAAAAAACCAGTTTTCATTGGAGTTTGTATAATCCGATTTATCATGAAATAAATATCCGGCTGGTTTGTCAGCAGCATCCCAGTCGCTAATATCAAGAGAGTGATAAGTGCCACCCAAATCAACACCTAAGGTAGGTTCAGCATCAACACAGAATATAGGAGGAAGCGAGCCAACAGGTAAGTTAACATCGGCAGAAATCATTGCAGAAAAGTCCTCACTCTTAGTTGCATTTTTTCTATAGAAACCAAATTCGGAACGATACGGGCGGAAAGAACCACCAGTTGATTCGCCGGAGATATTATAAATATCGTTATTAGGTACGGGTATTCCCAGTATGTTGTCTCTTTTTTCGAAAGGAGAATCGTTCTCGACGGAATAATCCATTATGGTATTTTTAGGGTCAATACCCGATGGTGGATTTAATGCGACTTCTGAAAACATATATCCGTAAACGGGCTTAGTATCGGTAAGGTTATATCTCTGTCTTGCATAAGAACCATCTAAATATCCCTGCCCTGATAATGGGAAAGGCAATATATTAATACCAAGAGCAAGCTTGAGATTAAAAGTTATTCCCATATATTGAGAGACAGAGGTAGGAAAAGCTCTTGGAGAAACAGGGCTAATACTAAAAAAATTTTTAGGATTAGAATTTAAGCTTAAAGCACCCCCAGACATTCCAAAGCTTACAGGAGGAGTGCCTGTTGCTTTTTCTTTATCTCTATGTTCCTTCCTTTCATGGTCTTGCTCTCTTTTTTTATCAGTTGCTGCTTTTTTTGATTGTTCATCTTTACATTCACTTATTTGTTTATCCCAGTTCTTCCTGTATTTACGGTCTTCAGTATAACCATCTATTTTTCTGGCTAAGTCGAAAATAGCACCGGGATTTATTTCGGGAGTAAAGCCAAACCTACCATTAGCCATAGAAAAATCCATATTAACAATACCGGCAGCACTAAAGCCAAGACTAACAGAAGTACCAAAGCCCTTATAATTGTTATATGTTATACTTCCACTTAAATCTAAACTAAGCAACCCATCATATCCGAGTATTTGTAAGTCGCCAACACCAACTTTAGCGGAAACAGTCCAATTATCAGGCATTTTGTTATAATATGTTACATTTTCGCCATTCCAGTCATCGGGAAATCCCCTTTTAATTCTGTTAATGGCGCCAGGGTTTAAAGTCCAGCCCAATCCAACCCAAGAAGATTGTGCATCGGTGTTAATTTCGTTGCTGTGATAAGACAAGCTTAAAGGGTAACCATTAGGGACATCTAAAATGGGAATGTTATATGTAAAACTCCCGTCGAAAGCATTTACCATATTAGTAGTAGCTACCGGTTCAAAGGAACGATATTCGGGCATATTATTATTTCCCGTTATAGCAAAAATTTGCAACGGATGTAATATGTTGCTAAGGAAAACAACTAATGAAATAATTGCAAACAATTTACGTCTTTTTCTGAAAATATTCATGGTGTTTAATTTTTTAGTATTCAATACTATTGTTAATAAATTATTTTAATTTATATTATTCAATTTTGGTAATTTTTCTTTATCTAAAACAAATTGGAACTGGTTCATGCCTGTGCCGAATAAATCATCGTAATAACAAAATTTCACGCTATCATTTTTTATATCTCCCTGAAAACAGAGCAAAATAGTTTCTTTGTTTTCCAATTCGTAACCTCTTTCAAAGCTGTGTAAAACCGGTTTTACAGTGTCTTTCCCTGAAACCAGATAAACTTTATTTTGAAAATCAAATGATAATTCAGATACTTTTTTAGCATATTCCTGATATGATATTGAATTACCATATAAAGGACCTTCAATAGCACTATTTTTAGTATTATACATAATTTCAAGAATAAAATAATAACTTGTACTATATATTTTCCGCAATGAATCTACAACTTTGTTTGTAACTTTTTTATTACGCAATTCATTGGCAACCATAAAATCGGTTGGACGATATTTAACAATTATTGAGATATTTTCTATATCTTTCTTCTTTATCAAGCCATTATCAGAATTATTGCAATATTGTTTAAGAGTTGCAGGATTATCAATAAGTTTGCCTTTATCGGATTGGCAACTTATAAAAAATCCAATAATCATTATAATTAAAACAAAAAAGGGTATGTTATTTTTATTTACCTTCATATTTATTGTTTAACTCTTTTAGTACTTCTTCGGTAATATCAAATTTATCACTTCCATAAAATAAACTTCCATCTGTTGTTGAACCAAAAACAAAATCGTAATGCTTTTTCTTAGCATATTCATAAATATATGTATTAACCTGTTTAAGAATGGCAGAAGAAATCTTATCATCTTCTTCTTTTATCATTTTTTCTGCACCATTACGGAAATTCATAAAGTCCATTTGTCTTTGTTTAATTTGCTCCTGTCTTTCCTTTTTTTCTTTTGGATTCAACTTTTTTTCATCTTCCTTATATATTTGTATCATTTTATTAACCTGCATTTGCAAAGAATCAAGATTTGCTTTATATGTATTTACTTTGTCCTGATATACTTTTTTACCGGCTTTTACCCCATTGTATTCGGTTAAAATTCTGCTGTTATGTATAAATCCAATTCGTGGGGTAGTAATATATAAATATATTGCAATTGAGATTGCAGCTATTGCAATTACTCCATTTACAATGGAGATAATTATTAAAGTTTTATTTTTTTTCTCACTTGACATAAATAATTCCTCTTAAGTTTTTGTTATCTAATGTTAAATCATAAAAATAATATCCTTCATCAACAATATTTCCTGTATGCATGCTTACCCCATTCCAGTATGTGTTTTTTGATGCTGATTCATACACTAACAATTGTTTATTATCATAAATTTTCAGCACGACATTAGCAAAGTTTTGTAATCCATTAATAACAAATTCTTTATATGTGGAGTTTGGATCAGATGGATAAAATGCAATTCCTTTTTCTAACACAAACGAAACTTGTAGTTTTGACATAATTGATGCGGGAGATTCAATTGCACCAACATCATATTTTACTTTTCTTTCATTCCCTTTTAAATCAAAAAGAATTAAAGAATCAATGCCCGGAACTGTATCTAAAAGTAAACTTTGTTGAGAAAGAGAAAAGTCATTATTTCCCTGAAATTTCGGGTCAGTATTAAAACCATCACTCTCCACCTGAAACCCCGAATTATTAGTAATTTGTGAGGAAGTATAACTATACCAGTTATTGAAAGAACGATTGAAATTAGAAGGAATGTCGTTTTCAAAATTAATAACATATTGAGCATTCTTGTTAACAATATTATTAGCATAAAATGTTAATTTATTATTACTGCCATTAAGTATAACTGTTGAATTATTGATTCCAGTATTTGCAATAAATGTATTTGAACGAATAGTAGTATTTGAATTTACATTATTTAATTTTAGTGCATTATTTGAAGCAACAATGAGATTACCTATTATTTTCTCATAATTTGAATTTTGACTATTTATATTTTGTATTAATATGCCAACCTCCGGAGTATCTATCTCGTTATCAATTATAAGTAATTTTGTTCCTTTAAGGGAGTTTAAAAATATTCCTTCTTTAACAAAATTTAATTTATTATGTCCAATTGTTAACAGCTTTGATGATAAAGAATCTATTAAAGTATCCGAAACGTTAATTGCTTTTGCATTTATTGATTTTATTGTATTGTCTACAATAAATATTGTATCCGGGCTACTCGTATTTATGTTAATTCCGTCACCTAAATCAGATTCGAGAGAGTTATTCATAAGAAATAATATTCCTTTTCCCTTTTCTATATTATAACAATTATTTTTTGAAACAATATTATTGTTATTTAGAATAAGTGATTTTTTATTATCATTTATTTTCACTGCATCATAATTTTCGGAATTTTTAATAGTGTTTGATTTTATGCAAACATTTTCACTTGACCTCACATTGATAGGTGTTTGTTTTACATTAATAATACTATTATTTATAACGAAACCATCCTCATTATTATATGCACTAATACCGTTCTTATAATTTAAAACACGAATATTTTCAAACTCAATGTACTTAGAACCGTTTACAATAATAGCCGTATCTCCATTTATTGTGTCGTTTATTTCGCAGTTGGAAAAAAGAATTTTTTCGGAATTAATAATTTGAATGGCATTTATATTTGATATTTCAGATATAAAATTTAATCCTATGAAATATATGTTGCTTTTATTTTTAATATAAACATTTTTATCAGAAGATTTTATTTCAACTTTAATACTATCTGTGCTATCTGCCATGAAAATTACAGGAATATCATCGTTCAATTTTGTAATAATTTTATTATCTCCCAATTCTATAATTTCATTGTAAGTGCCATTTCTTATTTTAAATATTACAGCATTTGTTAATCTTTTATTATTAGACATATCGTTTATTGCAGAAGTTATGCTCGGATAATCAGCATTTGTTCCTCCAATAGTATAAGTGCCATAAAAATCGGTGCATACTATAACTGTTGCACTTGCAGTACCCATACATCCACTTCCATCAATTCCGGTAACATAATATGTTGTAGTTACTGTTGGACTCACCGTTATAGAACTTCCGGTTTCCGTATTGCTCCATGTATATGCATCAGCTCCGCTTGCTGTTATTGTTGCTGTGCTTCCGGTGCATATTGTCGCTCCGCTTGCTGTTACATTTGGCAATGCATTAACTATTACAATCGCCTGTGCAGTGTTAATACAACCGCTTCCATTTGTTCCGGTAACAGTATATGTTGAAGTTATTGTCGGATTTACTGTTATTGAGTTTCCTGTTTCGGAATTACTCCATGTATATGTTTCAGCTCCGCTTGCTGTTATGTTTGCTGAAGCTCCAGTACATATTGTCGCTCCGGTTGCTGTTACGTTTGGCAAAGAATTTACTGTTACTGTCGCACTTGCTATATTTGTACATCCATTTCCATCCGTTCCCGAAACAAAATATGTTGTTGTAACTGTCGGATTTACTGTTATTGAACTACTCGTTGCCGCATTGCTCCATGTGTATGTGCTCGCTCCGCTTGCTGTTAATTCTACAGATGTTCCATTGCATATTGCTGTTGTTGCCGGATTTACAGATAAGTTATTTGTACAGGCACTTCCTATTGTCCATCGCGACAAAGAGTTTACTGCTGTTTTTTCTACATAATTATTTGTATAATCAACAGAAGTGGGAGTTTCTGTGGACCATGTACTTCCTGTGTTTGTTGAGCGGTAAAAACTAAAGCCGGCTTCCTGCAATCCGTTAAGTTCGTTTTCGAAGTAGGATAAGCGTAGCGTGGCATTAAGTCCTTGGTCGGTTGTTGGCGTTACATCAAAATATCTTTTTATTGAAGAGTTGCTTCCGATTGTTTGTGCTTTAGAACCTCTCTTTATTACCGTTGAGCCGGGTGCTGTTCCATCTGTTATAATTTTAATTCCCATACCGGCAATATTATCGTAAGTAGTATTTGCCGAAAGTGTTTTTGTGAAAGTAATATAGCCGTCATCAGTTGCATCATATATTCTTCTGTCGTTGGTTTCTCCGCTTATTGCTCCGTAAGTTGTTTCTAATGTTATGTGATTTCCGTTAAGGTTAAGATTTCCGTTAGTCATTATTAATGTTGAATTGCAACCTGTGCCCGAGCCCTTTATTGTTATTGAGTTTGTTAGAGTTGCTCCCGCAGTGTTATCCAATTCGAGGCGTTCAAATTGTCCTCCGTTTATATTCTGATTTGAAGTTCCGTTAATTAATATTTTTCCTGTTCCGCATCCCAAGTCATAGCAAAGTCCGCTGTTTGAAACATCTCCTTTGCAGTTTATAGTGTAGTTGCCGGTTTCAAAATTTTCGCTTGCTCCATTGGTAAAAGTACCGTTTACTGTTATATTGCCTCCTGCAGTATTTGTGCCGCCTCCACTCGTTGTTAAATTGTTGTATGTTCCGGCAACTACTGTTTGTTTCGTGATTTCGCTGGTAAAACCATAGTTTATTGTGCCGCCCCAAGTTTTGCCTGTGGGTATTGGTGTTGCGTCGTTAAATGCGTATGTTATTATTGTTCCGTTATTATTTATTGTTGATAGTGTACCAAGTAATTTATAATATCCTGAACTGTTCATGCTCAAAGTACCTCCGGCTGTTGTTGTTAAATCGCCATTTACTGTTAAAATGCCACCAGCAGTATTTATTCCGCTCGTATTATCGAGTTGTAAGTTATAATATGTTCCTGCAGGAATTGTTTGTCCTCCTGAAAGTATTGCAAATTCAAATGTTCCGGTATAGCCGCCGGTAGTCCAGTTTTTTCCGGAAGGGAATGGTGTTGAAGATGTATTTGAGGTTTTTAGTATTCCATTATGATGGTATGTGGAAAAGCTGCCTGAAATCGCATAGGTGCCCATATCAAGTGTTCCTCCGGTAGCTGTAGTTAGTGTGCTGCTTACCATAATGGTGTTTGCTGCTGTATTGGTTCCGCTTGTATTGTCTGTTTTTAGGTTGTTATATGTGCCATAAACAACTGTTTGTCCACCTGTTTCGGATGCGTATTCTATTGTGCCGCTCCATGTTTTGTTTGTTGGGATTGGTGTTGTGCTGGTGTTGGAGGTTTTTATTGTTCCGTTGTTTGCAGAACTTGTTAAATTACCTCCAAGTGTATATGTGCTCATGTCTAATGTTCCGTTTGTCTGGGTTGTTACTCTGTAGTCCACTGTAAGGTTACCGACTGCTGTATTTGCATTGCTTGTGTTATCAAGCTGTAAGTTAAAATATGTGCCGGCTGGAATGTATTGTCCTCCTGTGCTTACAGCAAATTCAACTGTTCCACTGTTTGCTGACCAGTCGATTCCTGCTGGAAAGGGAGGGTTTTGCGTGCTGTATGTTTTTATTGTACCGCCGAATGTTACTGTTGTTAAATTACCGTCAAGTTTATATGTGCTTAAGTTAAGTGAGTAGAATGTCAGGGTGCCGTTAACTGTTATGTCGCCTCCGGCAGTATTTGAAGTGCCGGTAGCCATAGTTAAGTTATTGTATGTTCCTGAAACTATTGTTTGTCCGCCAAAGGAATAGCCATAGTTTATTGTTCCGCTCCATGTTTTGCCTGCGGGTATTGGTGTTGCATCGCTGTGTGAGTATGTTATAATTGTGCCGTTGTTGTTTATTGTTGTTAAGGTGCCAAGTAGTTTAAAAAATCCGGAGCTGCTCATGCTCAATGTGCCGCCTGAGGGTATCGTTAGTGTGCCGTTTACGGTCAGGTTACCGCCTGCGGTATTGGTTCCGCTGGTGTTATCGAGTTGCAAGTCATTGTATGTTCCTGCCACTATTGTTTGCGAGCCGTTAGTGGCGGCGTATTCCATTGTACCGCTCCATGTTTTGCCTGATGGTATTGGGGTTGAGTATCCTGTGTATGATGTTTTTATTGTTCCGTTGTTTGTTATTGTTGATAATGTTCCTGATAGTGTATAGCTGGAAGTTAAATTAAGTGTGCTGCCTGATGAAACTGATAAAGTTCCGTTTACCGTTAAGTTTCCTGCGGCTGAAATACCGCCTGTGCCTGATATTGTGAGGTTATTGAATGTGTATCCGGCAATTGTTTGTGTGCCTGAGCCGTTAAAATTCACTGTTCCTGTTGCTCCTGTGAAGGTTGCACCGGAGCCAAGGTTTCCTCCTATGTTTATTGTTCCTGCTCCTGTGAATGTAAGGTTTAATCCTGATGAGCCGCTAAAAGAAACATCGCCTGTGCAATTAATAGTTCCTGTAGAAACTGTTAGTGAGCTGGTGGTGGAAGTCCCTCCATGTATTGTGATACTTCCTGCGTCCAGTGTTCCTGCATTTACTGCGAGCAGAGATGATTTTAACATGGAAGGTGCAGTCATGCTGACAGCACCGGTAACTGTTAGTGTATTTGAGCCGCTGATGGTAAGTCCATTTGTCGAAGATGAACTATTCGCATTTATCGTTATGGTGTTACATTCTGCATTTGCATCAACTGTAACGGTAATTCCGCTGTTTATAACAACGTCATCGGAGGATGTTGGAACTGATGAGCCGCCCCATGTAGTTGTCGAACTCCAGTTGCCTGTTACTGATGCTGTTCTTGTTGCTGCTAATGTTGTTGTATTCATGTAAAAAAACATGAGCGTAAAAGCAGATAAACAGAAAATTGTTTGCTTGAAATTTTTTAATGATATTTTCATGTGTTTAAATTTTGTAAATAATTGAAATTTCTGCTGTTAATTTGCTGCTTTGGTTAATTAACTTTTTTAGTTACTCACTCCCACAAAAACCATCCGCACAACCTGTTCGTGAATATCCATGCATTACTTTGTTGAAAGTTGCGCTGCTCATTTAATCATTTACGGTTTGTGCATTTTTTTTTGCATGGATATTTCATAATATATATATATCATTTTTTTAATGACTATTAACTAATCTAATCAGTAACATTTCCAACAATTGTTAATACTACGGGTGAATTTATTGCATTCGAAAAAATGTCTATTTGTTTGTTAATTATGCCAAGTGCCGTAGTGTTGTAATTAACGGTTATTGTGCCTGTGCTGTTGGGTGATACTGGTGTATTTGTCCATGTTACTGTCACATAGTCGGGGCTTGTTTTTATTGAGTCAATGGTTAATGGTTTTGTTCCTGTATTTGTAAAAGTAAAAGTATAATCGCCGGCAGGAGCGTTATTTGATTCGGTTTTTACTACTTGTCCGTAATCATGTATTGTGGTTTGAAAAGTTAATTGAGCGAAAGTGGAATCGTTTTGCGGGTTTGGTTCATTTCCTCCTGCTTTTATTGTGAATACTGCAAACAATACGATGCAGATTGTTAAAATTATTTTTCTCATAATTTATTTTTTATTAGTTGAGTTCTGATTTTTTGTATTTCAATTTTATTTCAAGATTGCAATTATAAAATAAAAAAATTATTAAAAAAAAATAATTTTCAGCCAATAAAAATGCATTTAAATACAAGAATATTTAATTGTTATTACTTTTTATTATTATTTATTTTTCTGTAACACATACGATTTAAACAAAGCGGGAATTATTTGAAAATGAAATCATGGCGACAAATATCTATCAAACTGCAAATTATTTGCAGTAATTTTTTTATTAACAAAAAATTTTGAAATGTTTAAATAATTTTACGAATCTTTTTTAAAACCAAAAACGAATTTTAAATTTTCTTTGTATCTATAACTGTTTAATTGCTTATCAAAGTATATTTTAGCACCTTTTTCTTTCATTTTTTTCAATAAATAGAAAACACTTCTTTCTGATACATTTAATTTGTCAGCAATTTCTTTTGAGCGACCAGTTACTTTATATCTTATCATTTGGTCAATTTTCTCGATTTTTTTCCAACTCATATTTTTTTCGATTTTTAATTTTTTTTTTATTTCCGCCAACAAACATATAGCAATAAAGTATTGATGTCAAGTGCATTTTAGAATTCGCTGAAGTTTTCTGAGAATTCGTTGGGATATTTTTAGAATTCGTAAGAATACATATCCGAAATTTATTGTTTTGACTTTTTTGAAATACTTCAGGAGCAAAACTAAAATATAGGAAAGGAATAAACAACAGAATAATTAGTGTTTTTTTTAACCAAAATTTTGTAGGTCAACTAATAAATTTTATTGGACTCCTAATAAAAATCAGGGGGTAACGTAAGTAAAATACATAGAAGCAAACTTAATGTTATGTTGTTATTTATATTGGTTCTGTAGCCCGCAGGCTCGCCGTTTTGCCGTGCAAATGAGCATTCGCTACAAACAAAATTTCTGCAAGTCAAAAAATATAAAAGCCCCAATAAATAAAAAAGGAGAAAACAATTTTCGATTTTGCTTTCTCCAATTTTGCGGTCCGGACGGGACTCGAACCCGCGACCCCGTGCGTGACAGGCACGTATTCTAACCAGCTGAACTACCGAACCATTTTTGTTTTGAGAATGCAAAAGTAATTCTTTATTTAATAATTACCAAAAAAGAATTTTAATTATTCTGTCCATAAAGTCGAGAGTTTGGTTTAGAATGTCCGAGTTCGAGGATTTCGAAGTTTTGAAAATCAGGAGTTTCCTAAAGTAAATGACTGATTTGTAAAACGAGAGTAACGCAGAAATCGGACATTCCGGATAAACTCTAATTAAATCTCAGAACTTTTATGGGCGAAATATATTTTACAACATAAGTCGGTAATATTAATGCTATCATGCAAACAAGAATAGTTCCGATATTTAGAAGTAATATCGGAACAAAATTAAGAGATATCGGAACTGATGAAATGTAATACGATTCCTGAGGAAGAGTTATTATTGCAAATTTTTGTTGAATAAGACAAATCAGTATTCCAAAGATATTACCAAAAGCTAATCCTTTAAGAATAATATAAAAGGCATTGTACAAAAATACATTTCGCAAACTACGGTTCCTTAATCCAAGTGACTTTAGAACACCAATCATACTGTTTCTTTCCATAATGAGAATGAGCAATGCCGAAATCATATTTATAACAGCCACTGAAATCATAAGAATAATTATGATTGTAACATTTACATTCTGTAGCTCAAGCCAGTCAAATATTTGTGGATACAGTTCTTTTATAGTTTTTACCGACAAGTTATAGCTGGTGCTGTAATAAATTTCATCACTTATTTTTCCGATGTCATTAAAATCGTCGGCAAGAACTTCGATTCCTCCGACCTGATTTTTATTCCAGTTATTTAATTTTTGAATATATGCAATATCGGCAAACACATAATCTTTATCGAATTCTTCGAGACCTGTTTCATAAATTCCGCTGATGGTAAAGGGATATACTCTGAACTGGTCTTGTATGAAATAAATTTTAATTTTTTGATTGACTTTTAATTTTAGTTTCGATGCTATATATCTTGAAACAATTATTTTGTCGGTTTTGCAGCTATCATTTACCGTAAAAACATAGCCATCAGAAATCTTACTTTTAAAAAAGCTCAAATCATAATTACTGTCAATGCCTTTAACAATAACTCCGTGAATGTCGTCATCAGTTTTTATCAGTCCGCCTTTTACAGCGAATGCCTGAATATGTTTTACACCTTTTATTTTTTTTATTGTTGAGTATAATGCAGGAGATTTGCTAATAGGTTTTGATTCCAATGATTCATTCGAATCGAAATTGCTTATTAGAATATGAGAACTGAAACCGGAAACTTTTTCGCGTATTGCTTTTTTAAATCCGTCAATTATAGCTACAGACACTATCATTATTGCCAATCCCAAAACAATACTTGCAATTGCAATTTTTACAATCGAAGAAGATATGCTTTTTGATTCTTTTGCAGAAATTATTCTTTTGGCAATAAAAAATTCAAAGTTCATTGCATAAATATTTATTTTTTCAAAACTATTAAAATTAAATATAAAAACTCCATAAAAAAAATTATTTTTTTCATACGTTTGCAAAACCAATTATATCAAATTGATTTAATTGAAATATTATAAAAGTAAAATAAATGAAATATATTGGTATCAGAAATGAAGATAAATATGCAGCCGAAACACGCTCGCCATTAACACCTGCATGTGTAAAGAAAATAATTAACGAATCGGGTTTGAAATTTATCGTTCAATCCTCTGAAAAAAGAATTTTTAGTGATAAGGAATTTATTGATGCCGGAGCTTTTGTTAAGACCGACTTGAAAGAATGTGATGTTATTATAGGAATAAAGGAAGTTCCATTAGATTCTTTATATAAAGATAAAACTTATATGTTTTTTTCTCACATAATAAAAGGGCAACCTCATAATATGCCGATGCTGAAAAAAATGATGGAGCTGAAATGTAATCTAATTGATTACGAAAAAATAACCGATGAGCAAGGGAAGAGATTGATATTTTTCGGTAAATATGCAGGACTGGCGGGAATGATAAACTCTTTGTGGGCATTAGGGTTGCGGCTTGAACATCTGGGTTACAAAACACCTTTTCTGAAAATAAAACAAGCACATAAGTACTTTTCACTTGAAGAAGCAAAAAAGGAAATATCGGAAGTAGGACATGAAATTTTAAAAGATGGAATTCCAAGCGAATTAAAGCCATTTGTAATTGGAATAACAGGATACGGAAATGTTTCCAACGGAGCAAAAGAAATTTGCGATTTATTGCCCGTTAAAGAAATTCTGCCCGAAGAACTTGAAAACCTTAAAGCGAAAAGTAAAAACGAAAATATTATTTATAAAACAACCTTCAAGGAAGAACACATTTCACGGCATAAAGAAGATTGCAGTAATTTCGATTTGTCCGATTATTATAAAAATCCTTATAAATATCACAATGCCTTTGAAAAATATTTACCTCACATTTCGGTATTGATAAATGGAATGTATTGGGACCCGAAATTTCCACGCATTATTACCAAAAATATTGCCGGAAAATATTTTAATGAAGGCATTTCGAAACTCATGGTAATCGGAGATATTACATGCGATATAGAAGGTTCAATAGAATTAACTGTTAAAGCAACATCTATTGATACTCCATTGTTTGTTTATAATCCCAAAACAAATGAAATTGAGATGGGACATAAAGGTACCGGTATATTAGTTATGGCTGTTGATATATTACCGAGTGAATTGCCAAGAGATTCGTCGATGTGGTTCAGCCATGTTTTGTGTAATTATGTAAAACCACTTGCAGAAGCTGACTTCAGCAAAACGTTCGGCAAAATAAATTTACCTGCTTCAATTAAAAAAGCTTTAATACTTCACAAAGGAAAATTAACAAACAATTATAAATATATTGAGAATTTTATTAAGTAACTAATAATATTTATTAAGTTAACATTAAAAATTTTAGTATAAAACATTCTAAATATGTTTAAAATAATAATTTTATTTCCGTAATAAAACAACTTATATAATATCTAATTTTAAAAATTATGAGCAAAAAAAAAGTTTTAATACTCGGTGCAGGAATGGTTGTAAAACCAATAGTTACATACCTGCTTAAAAATAATTTTAAAGTTACGGTTGCTTCACGCACAAAATCAAAAGCCGATGAAATTATTGCAGGACATAAAAACGGAACCGCAATATCATGGACAGTTGATGCTATTGATACTCTTGATAAACTTATTGCAGAGCACGATTTGACTGTGAGTCTTTTACCATATACTCATCATGTGATGGTGGCAAAAATTTGCATTAAGCACAAAAAAAACATGGTAACTACTTCTTATATAAAGCCCGAAATGCAGGCATTAAACAGCGATGCAAAAAAGGCAAATATTATAATTCTCAACGAAATCGGCTTGGATCCGGGCATTGACCACATGTCGGCAATGAAAATAATAGACCATGTTCATACAAAAGGTGGAAAAATTGAAGAATTTTATTCATTCTGCGGAGCACTTCCAGCTCCCGAAGCAGCGAATAATCCGTTTAAATATAAATTTTCATGGAGCCCCAAAGGTGTGGTAATGGCAGGAAATAATGATGGAAAATATCTAAAAAATGGAAAAATAATTCAGGTTGATACAAAAGCTCTTTTTAAAAATCCTATTAATGTTAATTTTAAAAATGTGGGTGAATTACAAGTTTATCCCAACAGGGATTCTTTACCTTATATAGATTTATATGGAATAAAAGAAACCAAAACCATGATGAGGGGAACATTTAGGTATATCGGCTGGTGCGAAATTATTGATAAAATGAAGCAATTAAATTTGATTTCATACAATGAAAAAGATTTTACCGGTAAAACTTATTCTGATTTTATTGCTATGATGCTCGGGAAAAAATCATCAGATAATATAAAACAGGACACTGCCGGTTTTCTTAATGTTGATGTAAATTCAATCTCGATAAAAGCACTTGAATGGCTTGACTTGTTTAAAAACAAAAAAATGCCATACACAAAAACGTCCCCTTTTGAAATAACATCAGATTTAATGCTCGAAAAAATGGCTTTAGGTAAGGAAGAAAAAGATATGGTTGTTATGCAGCATACATTCCTTGCAAGTTATCCTGATGGAAAAAAAGAAGTTATAAAATCATCAATGCTTGATTTCGGAACCTTAGCAACCGACACCGCAATTGCCCGTACTGTAGCTCTTCCTGCTGCCATTGCTGTTAAAATGATTTTGGAAAATAAAATAAAAGTTAAAGGAGTGCATATCCCTATAATTCCTGATATATACAATCCTGTTTTGCGAAATCTTGAAGAAATGAATATTAAAATGACTGAAGAATATGAATTGCCTTTATCGGAAATGGTTTGAGGTTAACTTCTGCTCTTAAGTATATTAAGATATTTCTCTTCTTTCTTCAGGTTGTGCTCATGTTTATTAATTTTGTCTTCAAGTAGTTTTATCATTTTATCTTTCATCTCGTTTTCTTTTCTAATTGAGTCTAATTCATTCTTAAGGATGTCATGCTGGCTGCTAACTTTTGGCATACTTTCATTAAATGCACTTTCAATTTTCACATCGTTTTTCACGTTGTTGCGGAGTTGTGAGTATAATTGAAAGAAATCGAAATCCAGAATAATAGAAAATCGTAAAAGCAAGTCAGAATCGATGCTTTTACGTTTATAAATTCCGTAAATGTTCTGTTTGGTAGTATTAACAAGGCTACTGAGTTCTGTGGGACCCATCCTTAATTCTTTTGCTCTTTGTTTTATTTGCTCTCCAATGTGTATATACATATATTTCAATTATTTAAATTTATACTTATGCAAAAGTACAAAAGTTTTATTAAAAAATAAAACATTTGTTGAAAAAAGCTATACAAAAACTTTAATAATAGGAAAATAAATCTTGTTAACCAAGATATGATTTTTTAATATAATTTTTGAGTAAATCATATTTCTCCATCATTAAATCAATGGTTTTTACGTTTTCTTGGAAATTCTCTTCATTATCTTTAAGAGTACTTTCGAGTTTTTTAATAATTTCATATAATTGTGAAGCACCTATAGTACCTGTTAATCCTTTAATAGTATGAATTGCAATTTTCAGTTCCCCAAAATTTCGATTAAGTACAGCAGATTCTATTTTACTAAACAGTTCATCGGCATCGTCAATAAAATTCACGAAAAGTTCCTTGAGCTCGCTCTTGTTTCCATTTAGGTTATTTATAATGTCTTTTAATGTTTCGTTGTTTAATAGTGGCAAATTATTGAAATCTGTTTTAGGCATTTGTATTTTATTATCGGTATTTTGAATAGCAGATTTTGAATATTTATAAAGTTTTTTATAAAGCAATTCTTTATTTATAGGTTTTGGAAGGTAATCGTCCATTCCTTTATTCAGAAGGTTTTCGCAATCTCCTTCCAGAGTATACGCTGTTAAAGCTATTATAGGAGGAAGTTGGGGATATCTGTTTTTTAATTCTTTTGTAGTTGTTATGCCATCCATTTTAGGCATTTGGATATCCATGAAAATTAAATCATATTTATTCTCACCACATTTTTTAATTGCAGTCATTCCGTCTTCTGCTTCATCGATAATGCATCCTGCTTTCTTAAGCATTATAGTTATCACTTTACGGATTATTTTTTTGTCTTCAACCAGAAGTATTTTAAGGTTGAAATTCTTTTTATAAAAAGATTCATAACTTTTGATTTTTTCAATGGAATAATTTTTATCTAATAATTCTGCATCAAAAGTAAACCAGAATTTGCTGCCTCTACCCTTTTTACTGCTCACTCCTACATTTCCTCCCATAAGTTCTGCAAGTTCTTTTGAAACAGCAAGACCTAAACCTATTCCTTCATAATTGCTAACTTCCTTGTATGAATCAATCTGAACGAATTTTGTAAAAAGTTTTACCTGGTCTTTTTCTCTTATGCCTATTCCAGTGTCAACAACTTCAATCTTGAATTTGACTATATTTTTGTTTTTATGCAGTAATGAAAAATTAATTTTTATTTCACCTTTTTCTGTGAATTTTATAGCGTTTGATATAAAATTCATCATAATTTGTTTTACCCTGTTTTCATCAGCTTTAACAATATTAGATATTTCGGAAGGGTAATTTATTGTCAAATCAATTTCCTTATCTTTAATGAGGACTTCGCTTATTGTTCTCACATTATTGATAAGTTCGTGCATATCGAAAATAATTGGTTTTATTTCGAGCTTTCTTTCTTCAACTTTCGACAATACAAGGATATCGTTAATTATTTCCAGAAGATTCTCCGCAGATATTTTAATGGTTTGAGAATAATTCAACTGGTCTTCATCGAGTTTTGTATTCAGCAAAATATCAACCATGCCCATTATACCTGTCAGCGGAGTTCTGATTTCATGACTCATATTTGCAAGAAACTGTTGTTTTATTTTTGCTGTTTTCTCAACTAATTCCACGTTCCTTTTCAATTCCTCATTAACTTTTTGCTGTGTAATATCCTGTATGGTAATAAATATTTTCGAAGGATTGTTGTTTTTATCAGGGATTATTTTTTTTATTGCAATTATGCTTCTGTTTGTTCCATCTGAATTAAGTATTTTAATTTCCTTTTCAAAATTTTCAATTTTGATGTTCTTTTTTTCTGTTTCGAAAATTTTAATAAAATCTTCTTTGTTCTCAGGGTGAATTTTATTTAATATTGTTTGATAGTAAAAGTTTTTTCGAAATGTAATACCAAAGACCTCAAAGAAATTTTCGGAAAAATTAAAATTTTTATTTTTTAAATCATATTCAAAGGAACCTATTTTTGAAATTTTTTGGGCTTCTTTAAGTTGGTTTTCGCTTTGATGCAGCTTTTCTTCAATTTGTTTTCTTAAAGTTATGTCGCGTGAATTTATAATAAAACCTCTGATTACCGGATTTTGCAAATGGTTTGTTGCAATGCTTTCTGTGTGAACCCAGCTTCCATCTTTGCAAAGAAAACGATATTCGGTCTTTATGGTTTTATCAGGGTTCTTTAGCAAATCGCTGAATACTTCTTTTACATTGGGCAAATCATCGGGATGAATATAATCAAAAGCTGAATTGCCTAAAATTTCAGTAAGTTTGTATCCTAAAATTTTTTCAAATGCAGGACTGTGATATTTAACTTTTCCTGCAACATTAACAATAGCTATAACATCGGAAGAATTTGCAACTATCGCCGTTAATTTTTCTTCTATTAATTTTCGTTCAGTTATATCAAATGTTATTATATATTTTTTTGTTGTGTTGGAATTGCTGTTATAACTTGTTGTATAGTGATTGAATATGCAGCACTTTTCATTATCTTTTCTTATAATCCAGAATTCAAGTTCTTTGGGAAATTTCATTTTCCCTTTCTTAACATCATTATATATATTTTTTAATCTCTCTTTCTCTTCGGGTGCTGCAATTTCGAGCCATGAAGATTCACGAAATTCCTTTTTTGTGCATCCGATAATCTCAAGAGTTCTTTTATTCACATAAACCACCTTGTCATTTTCAATAATTGTCAATCCTTCGCTAATATTATCGGCCATTTCCCTGAACCTTTCTTCGCTTTCAATTAATGCTTTTTCGGCAAGCTTGCGTGTAGTCATATCTCTTCCTATTGCTGCCGAACCAATTATCTGATTTTTCGAATCTCTGAGAGGAAACATCGTTATTGACGTATATACGGGTTTCCCATCTTTTCTCAATCGTGTTGTTTCGCGTCGGTCAATGTTGTTCCCTTTTTTTATTTCTTCAAGAAATTCTAATGGTTCGTTTCGCAAATTTTCAGGAGGCAGTAACATTGTTACATTTTTTCCTATGGCTTCTTCTTTTGTATACCCGTATATTTCCTCGGCACCTTTATTCCAGCTAGTAACATATCCATCTAATGTTTCACATACTATTGCATCACTTGAAGATTCGACAAGTGTAGAAAATTTTTGCAGGTATTCCTCTGTTCTTTTGCGTTCGGTTATATCTCTTGTTGAGCCGTATATTCCTGTTATTTTGTTTTTTTTATCCCAAATAGTGCGAACACTAACTTCACCCCAAACAGTTGAGCCATCTTTGCAAATAAATTCAAGTTCTGTTATATAAACATTTTCTTTCGGAACTTTTCCTTTTATTGCTTTATCTAGTTCGACTAAAAAACTTTTTTTTACTTCCTCAAGAGATGAAGGAGTAAATACTTTTTCGACTGGCAATTGCATGAATTCTTCAGAAGTATATCCCCTTTGTTTATATATGGATGGACTCACATAAGTGTATCTCAACTGTGTGTCCATAGTCCAAATTATATCTGTTGAAAGTTCTGCAAGCAAGCGATATTTTTCTTCACTTTCTCTTAAAGCCCACTCTGCTCTTTTAATATCGGTGATGTCAGTCATAACACTACGCAAACCGGTTGCATTATTTTTGCCGTCAGTAATAATAGTGCTAATAATGTTTACCTGAAGTATTTCATTATCTTTATTTATTATGGAGTATTCCTGTATGGGAAAGTATTTTCTTTTAATTTTTTTCTTTATGGACTGAGCTATTCTAGCCCTATCTTCAGGTATGAAAATATTGATAATATTAAATCCCTTTTTTATTTCGAGGTCCGTAATACCAAATGTTTGTTTTCCGTGTTTGTTCAGGTATGAAACTCTTCCGCTTTTATCTGTTTCAAATATTATCTCGGGCAGGTATTTTAAAAAATCTTTATATCTTTTATCCGTAGATTGAGAAACCCTTTCGGTTTTTTTCTTCTGTGCGTGGCTATGATTGTTTTTTTTGTGGAAAAATATCTTTTTTTTGTTATTTTTTTTTAATATTTTCTTTGACTTTATCATAAATTATTAATTCATGAAATTAAGGAAAAAACATAAAGGCGGAAAATATAACAGGAAATAATCAATGAAACTTTTATTCTTCAGTACTTTGTTTGCTTTCTTTGTAATCGATTAGCACCAAAATATCCTGAATAATAGTTTTCAGATGTTTAAGGCATCCTTCGTTTTTGACAATATAATTAAAAATCCCTAGTTCCTGTGTTTTTGCAATCACTTCAATATCTTTCTGCGAAGAAACCACCACAATGTAGATGCCTGAACTGTATTCCTTAATAAGTTTTATGAGTTCATATCCTTGAATATCGGGCAAATTCAAGTCAACAATAACTATGTCGGGATTGAGATTTATACTATTCAGCAATTCATGTCCGTTCACAAAAGTGTGAACTTTTATGTTTTTAAATGAATTAAGCGATAATTTCAGCAGAATATTTTCTGTACGGTTATCTTCAATCAAGAATATTGTACGTTGTTTCGAATCATGCATCTGTATAATTTTTATTTCTTTAGATGCACAAAACTATATATTTTTTTTTAAATCACCAAAATATTTGTTTTTATAATAATTCAAAAATAGCATAAATTTGCATAATGAAAGAATTACCAAAAGCAGCATTTATTACTCTCGGATGTAAACTTAATTATTCTGAAACTTCCGAAATTGCAAAAAACATTGCAGCAAGCGGTTTTCAAAAAGTAAAAGCTTCTGAAAATCCTGATGTTTTTATCATAAATACATGTCTTGTAACTAAAAACGCTGAAAGCAAATGCAGGCAAATAATCAGGCAGATTACAAAATCATCATCAAAAGCTTTTATTGTGGTCGTTGGTTGTTATTCACAGATGAAACCCGAAGATATAGCTGTAATATCGGGTGTTGACTTGGTAATTGGCAATAAGGAAAAACATAAGCTTGCCGAATACCTTACAAATATTGAAAAGAAAATACATCCCGTAATTATTAATTCCGACATGAAGATTGAGAATAATTTTGTTCCCTCATGTTCGGCAGATGACAGAACCCGCTCCTTTCTTAAGATACAGGATGGTTGCGATTATTTTTGTTCGTATTGCGTAATTCCTCATGTGCGGGGTAAAAGCAGAAGTGATACTGTAAAAAATGTTGTTGAAAGTGCAAAGCAAATATCTGCAACGGGTGTTAAAGAAATAGTTCTTACAGGTGTTAATATTGGCGATTTCAGTACCGACACAAATGAAAAATTTTACGACCTGCTCAAAGAGCTTGATAAAATTGATAATGCTGAAAGATTCAGAATTTCTTCAATAGAACCGAATTTGCTTACTAATGAAATTATTGAATTTGTTGCCGCCTCAAAAAAGTTTTTGCCACATTTTCACATTCCTCTTCAATCGGGCTCAAACAGAATTCTGAAATTAATGAACAGAAAATATGAAAGAGAATTATATGTTGAAAGAGTTAAAAAAATAAAATCAATAATGCCGCAGTGCTGTATCGCTACCGATGTGATTGTAGGTTTTCCTTCAGAAACAGAAAATGATTTCATGGAAACATATAATTTTCTTGATAAACTTGATGTTTCCTATATGCACGTTTTTACTTTTTCCGAAAGAGATAACACGGCAGCTTTGAAAATCGGAAATATTGTTCCTGTTAATGATAGAACAAAAAGAAGCAGAATTTTGCATGAACTTTCCGATAAAAAGAAAAAATATTTTTATGAACAACAGAAAGGACGGACAGCAAAAGTTCTTTTCGAATCGAAAAATAATAAAGGATTTATTTATGGTTTTACTGAGAATTATGTGAAAGTAAAAACAGCTTTTAAAACGGAATTAATAAATAAAATTATTGAAGTGAAACTACTCAAAATTGATGAAGATGGTGTTTTTATCCGCGATTGACTGACCCCGACCTTAAGGGTAATGAAACTCGGCACAAACGGGCTTTAGCCCAAAAGTAATATTTTTTAACCGGACAATAGTAAAAAAACTAAAATTTAAACAAATGAAAGCCATATTTAAAGAATTCGAATTAAAAGGATTTAAAATCAAAAACAGAATTGTAATGCCGCCAATGGTTAATTTCGGTTGGTCTGATGATAATGGATTTGTTAATGAGAAACACATTAAACATTATGAAGAACGAGCAAGAGCAAATGTCGGAACTATTATTGTAGAAGCCACAGCAATAAAAAAAGAAGGACGCGGATTTATTCCGCAGCTTGGTATCTGGGACGATTCGCAAATTGAAGGAATGAAAAAGATAACAGATGCTTGTCATAAATATGGCTCTGTAATGCTTTTGCAATTGCATCATGGAGGGTTTTACACTCCCGAAACAGTTTCCGAAAAAGCAGCAGGTCCTTCAATAGACCCGAAAATAAGCAGGTCTTACAGCTTAGCTACCGAAGAAATTAAAGAACTTACTAATGATTTTATAAACGGAGCTGTTAGGGCAAAAAAAGCAGGGTTCGATGGAATAGAAATACACGGAGCTCATTTGTATTTGTTGTGTTTGTTTGCATCGGCGGCAATAAACAAGAGAACTGATGAATACGGAGGAAGAGTTTCAAAAAGATTAAAATTTGCCGGAGATATAATAAAAGGAATAAAAAATAATTCAGGAAACGATTTTATAATATGTTACAGAATGGGTGCAAACGCCCCTACTTTAGACGATGGCATTCAGGTAGCACAGGAATTAGAAAAACTTGGAGTGGATATACTTAACGTGTCACATGGCGGAGTTAATAAGCTCATCCCTCAGGTGCCAGAAAATTTTGGTTACAATTGGATTGTATATAGTGGAACAGAAATAAAAAAACATATAACTATTCCTGTTATTGTTGTTAATGAAATTAAAACTCCCGAAAGAGCTTCTTATCTTATCGAAAACAATTTAACTGATTTTGTTGCTATAGGACGCGATTTACTTACTGACCCGCAATGGGTGGAAAAAGCATGCAGAAATGAAAAGGTAAACCAATGTATAAGCTGCAAGCCCAAATGCAAGCGATATGAGAGTGAAGAATTATGTCCGGCAAAAAAGCTATTGGGTTAAAACTACTAATAACACTGCGAGAGCTTGAAACTCTCGCAGTGTTTCAGTATAATTCACCAACTTTAACCTATCACCTAATATTTTATTACTTCCAGCATTTTTTTACCAATATCAGCAGGGGAATCAGCAACAGTAACTCCGCAATCTTTTAAGATTTTTATTTTTGCTTCTGCAGTATCTTCTTTCCCTCCTATAATAGCACCTGCATGTCCCATGGTTCTTCCTTTCGGTGCAGTGCGTCCTGCAATAAAAGCCACAACAGGTTTTGTTTTATTTTCTTTTAGCCAATAGGCAGCTTCGGCTTCCATGTTGCCTCCTATTTCTCCAATCATGACAATACCTTTGGTTTCTTTATCAGCCATAAATAATTTTACTGCATCGAGAATAGTTGTGCCTATTATCGGGTCGCCACCTATGCCAATTGCTGTGGTTTGTCCTAATCCGGCTTTTGTAAGCTGGTCAACAGCTTCGTAAGTTAATGTGCCAGAACGCGAAACAACTCCTACAATTCCCTTTTTATGAATGAAACCGGGCATTATTCCTATTTTTGTTTCACCAGGAGTTATTATTCCCGGACAATTCGGGCCTATTAACCTGCAATCTTGAGCTTTCAGAAATTCTTTAACTGTAACCATGTCGTTTGTTGGAATGCCTTCGGTGATGCAAACAATTATTTTTATTCCTGCTTCGGCAGCTTCCATAATTGCATTGGCAGCATACGCCGGCGGAACAAATATTATTGAAACATTTGCATTTGTTTGCTTCATTGCTTCGGAAACTGTATTAAATACGTGCTTTCCGAGATGCGTCGTGCCACCTTTGCCCGGTGTAACTCCGCCAACTATGTTTGTTCCATATTCAATCATTTGCATTGAATGATGCGTTCCTTCAGTTCCGGTAAATCCCTGAACAATGACTTTCGAATTTTTGTTGACTAATATACTCATGGCTTTTTGAATTATATATCATACAAAATTAACAGCAAAATCAATTAAAAAAAATCCAAAACAAATATTTTTTAGAAATTAAAAAAAAACTTTTTATATTTACTAAACTTTTAAATTTAAAAACTTGCATTATGAACATTGAAGATGATATTTGTGTAATTTCAACACCTGCGGGAATAGGTGCTATAGCCCTTGTCAGAGTTTCGGGAAAAAATTCAATTTCGATTGTTAAAAAGATTTTCAGCTATTCCGAAAATTCAATTTCACTTGAACAACAAAAATCTCATACTGTTCATCATGGTTTTATCACAAAGGGTGATGAAATTATTGATGATGTTCTGTTGAGTGTTTTTAAAAATCCGAATTCCTATACCGGACAGGATTTGATAGAAATTTCATGTCATGGTTCTATTTATGTACAACAGGAAATATTAAAATTATTAATTGACAATGGAGCACGATTAGCAAAGCCGGGAGAATTTACAATGCGTGCTTTTCTAAATGGCAAATTCGATTTATCCCAAGCCGAAGCAGTAGCTGATTTAATAAACTCTTATTCTCAGTCGGCACATAAAGTTGCCATACGACAAATACGCGGAGGTTTTTCAAATGATATAAAAAAATTAAGGGACCAGCTTTTGGAATTTTCATCATTACTTGAACTCGAACTTGATTTCAGCGAAGAGAATGTCGAATTTGCAAACAGGAGCAAATTTAAAAATTTACTTTTCGACATAAAAGAAGAAATTAAAAAACTCATTGATTCGTTTTCGGTGGGAAACGTCATTAAAAACGGCATACCGGTTGCAATTGTCGGAAAACCTAATGTAGGAAAATCAACATTGCTGAATGCTTTGTTAAATGAAGAAAAAGCAATAGTTTCTGAAATTCCTGGAACTACAAGGGATGCAATTGAAGACACAATTGTTATAAATGGTTACTCATTCCGATTTATTGATACTGCGGGCTTGAGAGATGCAAGAAGCAAAATTGAAATTATGGGAATTGAAAAAACGTATCAGAAAATCGAACAGGCATCAATAATTCTTTATGTTGTTGATATAAACGAAACGCCACTTGAGGAAATCAACACGAATATTGAAGATTTTAAAAATCACATAAAAGATAAAACAAAAAAAATAATTGTGATTGCCAACAAAACCGATTTGCTTATTGAGGCGCCGAAAGGATTTAAAAATCTTGTTGAAATGGAAACAATTTTTGCATCGGCAAAAAGAAAGGAAAACATAAAATTAATCGCTGAATGTCTTGTTAATTCGGTTCTTAATGAAGATATTTCAAACACAACAATAATTACAAATGTACGCCATTATGAAGCACTTTCAAAAGCATTAACTTCAATCAATAATGTTGAAGACGGCTTGAAAAACAAAATTTCAAGCGAACTTCTTGCTTCAGATATCCGAAATGCACTGCACTACCTCGGCGAAATCACAGGCGAAGTTACCTCTGATGAAATTTTGAATAATATTTTCGGGAAGTTTTGTGTGGGAAAGTAACCACCACGCAACAAACAATCAACAAATTTCAGCAATCCACTACAAGCCCTATGTATAGGGCTTTTTTTATGATTTCCATTTAACATTTATTACGCAATATTATTTGGTTATTATGTTTAATTTTGTACCTTTGTTGTACCTTGAATGTGTGAGGTACAAATTTAAAAGTTAACAGGAGAAATTATGGCACAATATGACACACATTGACACATTATGACACAATAAAGCACAAAAATGAGTTCAAATATTGAGGTACAAAGAATTTGCGAATATTGTGGAAAAGAATTTACAGCTCGAACCACAAAAACACGCTTTTGCTCTCATCATTGCAACAGGAGAGCATATAAAAAAAATCTAAAAAAAACAAAAATTGAAATAAGTAATAATGAAACCAGGCAAATAATTATAAAACCTATTGAAGAGCTAAAAACAAAGCCATTTTTAAGTATTTCTGAAACATGTTTACTTTTAGGTATTAGCAGACGAACAATTTATCGTCTGCTTGAACAAAACAAATTTTCAGCATCTAAAATAGGAAAAAGAATAATTATTAAAAGAACTGAAATTGATAATTTACTTACTAAAAATAAAATATAATGGCTACAAAAGTAAAGTTAAGACAAAAACCAATTACAGGAAAAAGACATAGCTTGTATCTTGATTTTTATCCGCCAATACAACACCACAAAACAGGTGAGCCAACAAGAAGGGCGTTTTTGGGATTATATATTTTTGATAAGCCAAGAAAACCCATTGATAAGCAACATAACAAAGAAACATTAAAACTTGCAGAGCAAATAAGACAAAAAAGAGAAAACAATATTAATAAACCTGAAATATATTCAGGATATGAAAAAGAACAATTAAAAATTAAAGAAAGAAGCGAACAAAATTTTGTTGAATATTTTAAAATATTAGCAGATAAACGCAAAGCATCAAACCACGACAATTGGGTTTCGGCATATAATTACCTCAACTCATTCACAAAAGGAAAATTAAAGTTTGCTGAACTCAACGAGAAATTTTGTAACGACTTTAAAGAACATCTTCTAACAACCAAAAGCAATAAGAGCAGTAAAACAACACTTTCTCAAAATTCTGCTTTATCATATTTTAATAAGTTGAAAGCATCTTTAAAGCAAGCATTCAAGGACGGCTATTTACAAATCAATTTAAACGCAAAGGTAGAGCCAATAAAAGAAATGGAAACACAAAGAAACTTTTTAACTTTGGAAGAACTAAACCAGCTTGTAAAAACCGAATGTAAAAATCCATTAATAAAAAGAGCGGCACTATTTTCAGCATTAACCGGTTTGCGTTTTTGTGATATACAAAAACTTGTTTGGGGAGAATTAGAATACATTGAAGGTAATGGATATTTTATTCAATTCAAACAACAAAAAACACAAGGCGTTGAGATGATGCCAATTTCTGAACAGGCATATCTTTTACTTGGTGAACGTGGGCAACCTAAGGACAGAGTATTTGAGGGACTAACTTATTCGGCACACGAAAACAAATATCTTTTTCAATGGCTTGGAGCCGCAGGAATTACAAAAGACATTACTTTTCATTGTTTTAGACATACATTTGCTACATTACAATTAAGCAAAGGAACTGACATTTATACAGTTTCCAAAATGCTTGGTCATAGAGATATAAAAACTACTCAAGTGTATGCAAAAATTATTGACAAAACAAAACGTGATGCAGCTGATAAAATAAAATTAATTTTTTAAACTTTAGTAACTATGATTGAAAATAAAGTAACAAAAAAAATACATAAAGAATATTTTAGCTATTTTGAGGTAATTGATTTAGAACATTTATTAAACTCGGATTTAAAGCCATTAATTGATAAATTTATGTTATGCCAAGAATATATATATTTAGGCGAACTTGAAGAAGAGTTAAAATTTGCATTGCTAAGTTTAAATTCAGATAAAGATAGATATAGGTACTTAAACATCATTATTGATAAATTTCACTCTGCCGGTCTTGATTATATTTTAGGTTATTTTTCTGAACGTATTGAAAAATTGAGTGAATTAGACAATATTGAAAACTTTTTTGACTTATCTAATTCTGATGCCATAGATAAAATTGAAAGTTTTAATATTAATCCTCAATTATTAAAAGCTTTTGGTGATGTTGTTTATTGCTTATATAAAATTAAGAATTTCAGAAAAGATATTTACAAATCGATTAAAAATGTTTTTGAATATTTTAATTTAGATTATAATACTTTCATGAGTAAAAAATTTGAAGATTTAGATGAATTGTATGATTATTATTTTATAAATGAAATTGTCAGAAATAAAGAACATCAAAACACATCTAATTTAAACGCTATACCTGAAACAGAAAAGACAACAATAGAAAAAAATAAAGAAATAGCAAAAGAATTCTTGTTATGTTTAAATGGCAATAATTTTCTTAAACAAAAAATAATGTCAGATAAAGATTTTGAAAGATTAATGGAATACACCTATTATCTCATAGAGTACGAGTCATTACCTAAAGAAATAAATCCTTTACCTCATATAAATATTTCCGTTGAATTTATCAGAAAAACATACGAGCAATTACATAAAAGAATTTATGGTAAAAAGAAACGACAATACTGGATTGACTTTTTACATGAAGTTTTTATACAATTTGAAAGTTGGGATAAAGAAACCACTAATAAAAATTTTGCCACATACAGAGGGCAATATGAAGAAGACCTAAAAAAACTTACAAGTTGATTTGCATGATTAAAATCAACAAGTTTCAGTAACATATCATTAATTTTCTTTGCTTCAAAAGAAATTAAAAATTGAAGCAATGCAAAAAATAACATTCGACCAATTACCTCAAGCTGTTGAAGAGCTTAACGAAAAGCTCACAAACATTGAAAAACTTTTGCTTTCTAATAGCAATCAGAATCAGAAAGAAGAAGATGAGCTATTAACAGTACAACAAGCAGCTCATTTGTTGTGTCTTTCTGTTCCTACTATTTATGGATTAGTCCAACGTTCAGAGATTCCTGTATGCAAACGCTCAAAGCGTTTATATTTCTCGAAACAAGAATTGTATAATTGGATTAAATCAGCACGACGAAAAACTAATTCCGAAATTTCCGTTGATGCTGATAATTACCTGAAACACCAATCAAAATAAATTATTAATTTTTTAAACAATTGTATTATGCGAACACGTGAATTTTATGTGCCTGTAGATTCTATAATAGAATTTGCAGATGTATTGGAAGAAAAAGAAATTACCAATACAATTACTGGAGTGTCTGAAGACGATGAGATTGTTATTCTTGTTTCTTACGAAAAATTTGAAAGAGATGCAATCCTTGAATTAGAGGACTTATTGGAAGAAGACGAAAATGATTAGTTAAAAGGGAGCTCATCAAGCTCCCTTTAATTATTTAAACAATTAAAAAAATAATTATGCAAACTAATAGTTATTTTGTTCAACGACTCGAAAAACTTGGCATTTCGGAAGCTGACAACAAAATAAAAGCATCCGACAGAGATGGACATAGTTACGAAAGTTGCTATTTCAAAGAAGCTCCCGAAGGCATTCAAATAAATTATTTCAGCCCTTCAGGATTTGTTTGCAAGTATGAAAATGGTAGCGGAAAACTTTTTGATTATTCAAGAATCCGATTAGCAGAACCCAAAGAAAACAAGTATAAACAGCCATATCATAGCGAAGTAATACCGTTCATCACGCCATCAATCATTGAGAAGTTTAAGAATAAAACAAGCATTGATACTTTAATTATTGTTGAAGGCGAGTTTAAAGCATTTGCAGGACATTTAGCAGGATTTAATATTATCGGAATCGGAGGAATACACAATTACACAGAAAGCAAAACAAAAGAGTTACATTCATACATTGTTCATATTATTGAAGTATGCAAAGTAAAAAATCTTATTTTGCTTTTCGATGCTGATTGTATTTCGGAAAACTACATAAAAGAAAATCTCGATAAAGATTTACACACCCGGTTATATTCATTTTATAGTGCAGCAAAAAAGTTTCGTGAATTGTGCAAAGAATTAAATGTTGATGTTTATTTTGCACATATCAATAATGAGTTTGAAACCAAAGCCAAAGGACTTGATGACTTGCTTTGTTGTTTCAATGATAAAAAAAAGAACATTGTAAAAGACCTGTTAAAGCTGGAAAAAGCAAAAGAATATTTTTATTGCTTAAACATTACTGATAATTCATTAAACAAATTATACTCACATTTTTTGCTTGATACCGATAAACTCGGAAAACCTTTAAAATTCCACGAAAAATTTAAAACAATAATCGAAAATAATGAATTTCTATTTAAAGGAATATCATTTCAATTTGATGAAAACGAGCTAAAACTTATAAAACACCCGAGAGCAGCTGATTATTTGAGAGTAAAAACAGATTATTATTTTAAAGGATACAGAGTAACATCAAAAGGCGAAAGAGTTTCAGAAATAGTATTTTGGAAAAAAGGAACAATAAGAGAGGACTATGGTAAAATTCCTGATTTTTTTTCAATGATTCCCAAATACGTTAATTTCTGCAATGTTCCTGATAATACCGAAACATTTCGGCAAACAGTTGAAAGATGTTATAATCTTTATGAAAAAATACTTCATATTCCAAAAGAAAACACAACGGAAAAAGATTTTCAAAGCACAATTAATTTTCTAAAACATATTTTTCAGGAAAAATACGATGTAGCATTGGATTATTTGACATTACTCTACCGCTATCCTACTCGAAATTTACCAATAATCTGTTTAGTATCGAAAGAAAACGAAACAGGAAAAACTAAATTCCTGCAATGGTTAAAAGAAATATTCGGAAACAATGCAATTATTCTCGGCAACGAAGATTTTGACAGCAGGTTTAATTCACATTGGGCAAGCAAACTGATTGTCGGAATTGACGAAAGTTTTATTGACAAGCGATTGATTAAAGAAAAAATAAAGCGACTTTGTACCGACAACAGCATAAACTTTGAAGCAAAATCAAAAGACA
>JBAZBZ010000026.1 GCA_041671145.1 Bacteroidales bacterium
CAGAATACATACCACAAAAATACACATTAGTGCGGTAAAATTCATTTTTTTAGATTATAAACTCCTTATTTTCTGATGTTTGTTTTTTTGGAATTTTAAATTTTTAGCAAATGTCACAACTCAGGACCACTTTTTTCGCCTTTTTCCCAACGGATAGCAAATACATCTTCCCTTCCTTTAAAGATTGTTTTGAAAAGATTTATTTGGCTGCTTGTAACCATTTTTGTTTTGAATATATGTTATTACAAATCCTATCATGGCTTTAAGTTAGCAAAGATATTAATTAAAGAATAATAAACATTACAATGAAATTGTTTCGTATTTACTATAAATCTTCTGCATGTCCTTATTTATAAGGTCATCAATAACACGAGCATATTTTCTTGTCATATTAATACTTGAATGACCAAGCATTTTAGAAACCACTTCCATTGAAACCTGATTAGCTAAAGTTACTGTCGTTGCGAAAGTATGACGTGCAGTATGTGTGCTTAAATTTTTATTTATTCCGCATAAATCAGCTATTTCTTTTAAGTAAGAATTCATTTTTTGATTAGTCAGAACAGGCAAAGCACAACCGCTCTTTATACATTTCGGATGGTTTTTGTATTTTTCTAAGATTTTAATTGCAGGTGTTATTATCGGAACATGACACCAGTTTTTTGTTTTCTGTCTTTTCTTTTTAATCCAAAGTTGATTGTTTATTTCTTCAATGTTTGAATTCATCAGATTTTTTACATCAATAAAAGCCAATCCCGTGAAACAACAAAACAAATAAATATCTTTAACCTGCTGCAAACGCTCAATTTTAAATTCTTTTTTCATTAAAATATTCAGTTCGTCTTCGGTTAAAAAATCCAAATCAACATCATCCATGTGATATTTGATATTAACAAAAGGGTCTGCCTTCATCCACCCGTTAGCCAATGCAATACGAATAATCTTTTTGAAATTTTTTATGTATTTTATTGTTGTATTATTGCAACAGCTTCTCACGGTTTTCATATAATATTCAAAATCAGCTATAAACATTGGTGTAATTTCATTTAAAGACAAATCGTTTCTTTTGTATTTTAGTTTTATAAAATCTTCGATATGCTTGTAGCAAGTGATATATCTTTCAACAGTGGCGGGTGAAAAATCAATATCTGCCAATCCTTTGCACTTCTCATTATGTTCTTTGAAAATTTCGAGGATTGTTTTATTGTTGTTATTTATTCCGAGATAATTGTTGCGAAGTCCATGTGCTGTGAGAAGTTCGTTATGTTCTTCCATTTTAATTTTATGCTCACGTAGCTTTAATTTTATCAATTCAAGATAATCGTTAATATCTCTTGCTTGTTTTGATGTGCCTTTAGCACAGCTATGATTGTTATCCCAAATATCTTCTACTACATCTTTCTGAATTACAAATTCGGCACGTTGTCCGCTAATTGTAATTCGTGCATAAATGGGCAAAGCCCCATTTTTTAAGGTTCTTGTGCGTTTTACAAAAAATAAAACATTGAAAGTTGGTTTTTTCATACTCTTAATTTTAAGTTTACAAAATTACTGTTTAAGAGTAAAATAGAGAAATGCAATATGCTGCTAATCAGCGAAATATTTACTAATTCGGTTGCATTTTTTTGAAAAACTTTTGCAACCGAATTTGCAACCGATTTTTTTCGTTTTAATACATTATTTTGCTTTTCGCAAAAAACAAAAACCACCGATTTTGTTGCAAAATCGGTGGTTTACTTTATTGTGCTTTACTTATCAGCGGAGAGAGAGGGATTCGAACCCCCGGGGCTGTTACACCCAACGGTTTTCAAGACCGCCGCTATCGACCGCTCTGCCATCTCTCCGATGCAAAAGTACAATATATTTCTTCATTACAAAAAAAAACTATTATTTTAACCGATACTTTAATTATTTCAACCGAAAACTAAATTGTTACTACCGTTTACTTAAAACATTTTGCTTATCATTATCAATTTTTATACTTTTGTATAATATAATTAAATTTTATTCACAATGAAAAAGTTACCTTACTTTTCGTTTTTAATGTTCTTTTTATTTTCAAGTTATTCAAATGCAAAGAACATTCAGGCATATTTATCTTATGCCTCTTTTAAATCTTTCCAACAAGGCAGTTATATAGAAACATATCTCGCTATTTCGGCAAATTCTATAAAGTTAGTTAAGAATACCGAAGGAAAATTTCAGGGAAACCTTGAAATCACTTTGATTTTTAAAAAAGATACTACCGTGAAAGCATTTAAAAAATATAATCTTCTGAGTCCAGCCCTCGACGACACAAATTCCGTTTCGTTTAATTTAATTGACCAGCAAAGGTTTTCCTTGCCAAATGGTCAGTATAATTTTGAAATTTTCATAAAAGATAACAATGATAAAAACAGCCATATAAAAACCACCGAACAGATTAATATTGATTTCCCGCAGGATAAAATAAGTATTTCCGACATAGAATTTGTTGCTTCATATAAGTCTGTTGCCGAGCCGACATTATACAGCAAAAACGGATATGACCTTGCACCATACATTTTTGATTATTATCCGCCTAAAACCGAAAAAATTATTTTCTATTCCGAAATTTATAATACCGATAAAGTGCTTGGAGTTAACCAGCAATACCTTTTGAATTATTACATTCAGGTTTATGAAACAAATAAAAAAATATCAGAATACAACATAATTAAAAAACAAAATACAGGTGAATTAAACGTGATATTAAACGAATATCCGATTCAGAGCCTGCCATCGGGAAATTACAATCTTGTAGTTGATGTAATAAATCGCAATAATGAAATTGTTGCAACAAAAAAAATATTTTTTCAGAGAAACAACCCGTCTGTACAAATCAATTTTCAGGATATAGCAGCATTAAATACAGGAAGCAGTTTTGTAAAAAAATATGAAAATGCCGATACTCTTTTTGATTTCCTGAAATCGTTAAGACCTATTTCAACTGATTTGGAAAGAAATTTCTTTGATAATAATTTTAAAAATAAAGACAATGATTTAAAGCTTATGCAGCAATATTTCCTGCGATTCTGGGAAAGCAGAAACCAGCTCAATCCTGAAAAAGCATGGCTTACATATTTTGAAGAAGTAAAAAAAGTTAATGCCGCATATTCATCAAGAATAAGAAAAGGATATGAAACCGACCGCGGTAGAGTTTATCTGCAATACGGACCTCCGAATACGATAACAACATCAGACAAAGAACCAAGTGCTTATCCTTATGAAATATGGCATTATTATAAAATTAAAAATCAATCTAACCGTAAATTCGTTTTCTATAATCCCGATTTGGTAACTAACGACTATGCTTTACTGCATTCGGATGCGACAGGAGAAGTCAATAATTACAACTGGAATTTAATACTCAATAACCGCAATGATAGGAGTATTAGAAACATTGATGATAAAAACGCCGATGACCAATGGGGTGGCAAGTCGCTGGATTATTTTAATCTTCCTCATTAATCATAGCTATTCATAAAATGAAATGTACAAAAAGTAAAATTAACTAAGGATAGAAAAATATTTTATGTCAAAACTATTTATAGTCCCCACTCCTATCGGAAACCTTGAAGATATAACGTTGCGTGCAGTTCGTATTTTGAAAGAAGTGGATTTGCTCTTGGCTGAAGATACCAGAAATACCGGAAAATTGCTTAAGCATTACAATATCGAAACAAAACTTTTTTCGCATCATAAATTCAACGAACATAAAACCGTAAAATCAATTGCAGAAAGAATTGCAAATGGAGAAAATATTGCATTGGTAACTGATGCAGGAACTCCTTCCATCTCGGACCCGGGATTTTTGCTGACCAGAGAATGTATAAATTCCGGAGTTGAAGTCGAATGTTTGCCAGGTGCTACTGCTTTTGTTCCTGCATTAGTAAATTCGGGCTTGCCTTCTGATAATTTTTGTTTTGAAGGATTTTTGCCTCATAAAAAAGGCAGACAAACCAGACTTACCGAACTCAGTAACGAAAAACGCACAATGATTTTTTATGAATCACCATTTAGAATTATTAAAACACTGGAAGATTTCTGTAAATATTTTGGCGATACTCGTAAGGCATCTATATCCAGAGAGTTAACAAAGATTTATGAAGAAACGACAAGAGGGACGCTTCCGCAACTCGCTGATTACTATAAAAGTAAGCCATCGATTAAGGGCGAAATAGTTATTATTGTTGAGGGAATAAAAAAGTAATTTTTTTTATTTCAAAATCTTTTAATACTTTTGACTAACAAGTTCAAAGAACTTTAATTAATTTTTCAAAACTAAAAATAAATTTTGAAAAATTTTCCAAAATAATAATCTTATAAAATAAGTTTTTGGTTACCATACCTGCTTCGAACAGAAAAATAAGAAACAAATTAACTACAAATTTCAAACAGTTTAATTTTTCCTGAGTTATATCAGGTAAATAGTGAAGAATATATTTAATAAAAAATAAATTTTTATGAGTGGTAAAACTTTTGCCGAAAAAATTCTCGGTGCAGAAAAAGGAAGCATCGTTTTTAAAAAGCCCGATATTGTGCTGTCGCATGATAATACGGCAAGCATCAAAGATACATTTGCAAAAATGGGTGGCGACAAAGTTGCAAACCCCGACCAGTTACTGATAGTTCTCGACCATAACGCTCCTCCTACAAATTCAAAACTTGCTAACGACTATCAGAAAATTCGTGAAATTGTAAAATATCAGGGAATAAAAAAGTTTTATGATGCAGGAAAAGGAATTTGCCATCAGATTATTTCTAATTATGCAAAACCAAAAATGCTCATTGTTGGCAGCGACAGTCATACCTGTACCGCCGGAGCATTTAACGCTTTTGCTGCCGGCATTGACCGTACCGAAACTGCAGGACTATGGAAACAAGGCGAAACATGGTTCAGAGTTCCTGAGTCAATTAAAATAACATTAAAAGGAAGATTAAGCAAAAATGTTTTTGCAAAAGACCTTGCTTTATGGGTTGTCGGAATGCTCGGTGCAAGCGGTGCCGATTATATGTCGGTTGAATATCATGGCGACGGCGTGAGGTCACTTTCTATGTCCGATAGAATGACAATTGCAAACCTTGCTTCCGAAATGGGAGCTAAAAATGCTGTGTTTCCTGCCGATGAAGTGTTGTATAAATTTTATGGTAAAATAATTGAAGGAATCTGGGCTGACAATGATGCTGAATATTTTAAAGAATATGAAATAAATCTCAATGAAATATTTCCTGTGGTTTCTGCTCCTCACAATGTTGACAATGTTAAAGCCGTGTCGGAAGTTGAAAGAACAAAAATACAACAGGCAGTTATAGGAACGTGCACAAACGGAAGAATTGAAGATATAAGAATAGCTGCAAGAATTATCGGAACTAAAAAAATTCCGGAAGGATTGCAATTGCTCATAATTCCTGCTTCACAGAAAATATATATACAGGCAATAGAAGAAGGTTTGTTTCAGAAATTAGTAAAAGCAGGAGCAAATATTCTTTCACCTTCGTGCGGTCCATGTTTGGGCACCGGACAGGGAATTCCTGCCGATGGATTCAACGTAATTTCTACTGCCAACCGTAATTTTCTCGGCAGAATGGGAAATGATAAAGCAAATATTTATCTGGCATCACCTGCTACAGTTGCCATTTCAGCTTTAAAAGGCGAAATAACCGACCCGAGAGGAATTAAAGCAGAAGATAAATTTCCATTTATACAAGAACAAAGCAAAACCGTTGCTATTAAAAAAGGTGAAAACAGAAAATCGGGAAACGTATGGAACTATTCCGACATAGATAACCTCAATACTGACCAAATGTTTGCAGGAAATCTCACGTACAACATTAATAGTTCGGAAGGTGATAAAATTATACCTCATTTATTTAAAGGATTTGATGATAGTTTTTCTGATAATGTGAAAGAAGGCGACATAATTATTGCCGGTGCTAACTTCGGTTGCGGAAGCTCAAGAGAGCATCCTTCGGTAGGATTGGCTTTTGCAGGAATGAAAGCTGTAATATGCAAATCTGTTAACAGAATATTTTATCGCTCTTCCGTAAATCAGGGACTACCTATTATTGTTCTACCCGAAGCGGTTAGCAATTATAAACAAAACGATAATGTTGATGTTGATTTTTCGAAAGGCATTGTGAAAATAAATGAAAACGAATTCAGATTTAGCCCTCTTCCATCAAAACTTGTCGGCATCTTTAAAGCAAAAGGGTTGGTGAATTGGGTGAAGAATAATGCTTAATAAGTTGCTGGATGTCAGAAAATTTAGGAATTATGGTTTTAGATTTGAAAAACAATTCAGCAATTTAACAATTAAACAATTTAGCAACATCTTCTTCTTCCTAATGACAAATGACATAATGACTATTGTCTTTAAAACAAGTTTGCAGTTTTCAAAATTATTCTTACCTTTGCAGCCCTTAATTAAAATCTTTTAGAAAAAGAATAAAATAAAAACATATATGTCATCAAACGCAAAAATATTTTCTTGCACATCTTCAAAGATTTTAGGCGAAAAAATTTCTTTATGTTTTGGGCAAAATCCGGGGAAAATAATATTCAACGAATTTAGTGACGGTGAATGCCGTCCTGCATTTGAAGAAACTGTAAGAGGCAACAACTTATATATAATTCAATCTACAAACCCGCCTGCCGATAATCTTTTTGAACTTTTACTTGTTGTTGATGCAGCGAAAAGAGCTTCTGCTCAGGAAATTGTAGCAGTTATTCCTTATTTCGGTTACGCTAGACAGGACAGAAAAGACAGACCGAGAGTGCCAATAAGTTCAAAACTCGTTGCGAATTTATTGACAGCTGCGGGTGTTACAAGAATAATCACAATGGATTTACATGCCGACCAGATTCAAGGTTTTTTTGATGTACCTGTTGACCATTTATATGCATCGGCAATATTTTTACCCGATATAATAAAACTTAGTTTACCTAATACAACAATGGCATCTCCCGATGTTGGCGGAACAAGAAGAGCTGCTGCTTATGCAAAAGTCCTTAAGGTTGATTTTGCTTTGATTTATAAGCAAAGAGGAAAACCTAATGTTATTGAAAAAATGATACCTATAGGCGAAATAGAAGGAAAAGACATAATAATGATTGATGATATTATTGATACCGGCGGAACAATAGCTAAAGCTGCTGATGTATTTATTGAGCACGGAGCAAAATCTGTTCGGGCTTACTGCACCCATCCCGTACTTTCGGGAAATGCTTTTGAGAAAATCGAGAATTCAAAACTCACAGAAATGGTGGTTTGTGATACATTACCTTTAAAGGAAAAATGCAGTAAAATAAGAGTCATATCTGTTGCAAATCTTTTTGCTGATGTAATTAAAAATATTGAAAAGAATGAATCTATTAGTGCACATTTTGCATTTTAAATGAATATTATTTTAATTATTTATAAACTTAAAACTTAAATAACAAATGGAAACAGTATCTATTAGCGGTTCTCCACGCGAGAACGTAGGGAAAAAAGATGCTAAGGCATTGCGAAATCAGGGGAAAATCCCTTGTGTATTATACGGAGGTAAAGAACAAGTTCATTTTGCTACAGAAGAAAAAGAACTTAAAAAAATAGTTTATACTCCAAACTCATACTCAGTTGACATAAATGTTGGCGGAAATAAATATAATGCAATAATGCAGGATATACAATTTCACCCTGTTTCCGATAAAATTATTCATGTCGATTTTAAGGAAGTCGTTCCGGGAAAAGCTCTCATAACTTATTTGCCTGTGAGAAATCATGGCGTTCCCAAAGGTGTTTTAAACGGAGGACGGCTTATTGCAAATTACAGAAAAGTTAAAGTTAAAGCACTACCCGAACATTTACCTGATGGAATTGACTTGAATATTGACGGTCTTGATATTGGAGATTCCATTAAAGTTTCGGATTTGAAAGTAGAAAATGTTACTTTTCTCGACCCAAAAACTGACTTGGTAACAGGTGTCAGAGTTACACGACTTGTTGTTGAAGAAACACCTGCTGATGCAGCCGTTGCTGCAACTGCCGAAGGTGCCGCCGCCGCTCCTGGTGCTGCCGCTCCAACTGCTCCTGGTGCTGCTCCAGCCACTCCTGGTGCTGCTCCAGCTGCTGCCACACCACCTACCGATAAGGATAAAGGAAAAGACAAAGGAAAGAAAAAAGACAAATAATACAATTCTCTAAAAGAAAAACGTCAATATTTGCAATATAGACAAAAGTTTTTCTAACATTAAAAACCCCGAATTTGAATAAAAACAATCAAATTCGGGGTTTTATTAATCAGTGTCTGTCCATAAAGTCGAGAGTTTGGTTCAGAATGTCCGAGTTCGAGGCTTTCGAAGTTTTAAAAATCAGGAGTTTACTATAGTAAATGACTGATTTTTGAAACGAGAATAACGAAGAAATAGGACATTATGGACAAACTCTAATTAAAAAAACTGTTCCGCCAACATTATCTTTTTTTGCACCTGTAACTGATTTAAGGCAGTTTATTTCATTGCGTATCCGTAAAACTCCAAGAAAAGCGAAGATTAACGCTTCTTTAAAATCAATAATTTTTTTGTCGGGAATTATAATTTTCGATTTTGAAAATTCTCTGATTTTACTTAATAAATATTTATTATGAGTTCCTCCACCGGTAACAAGAGTTTTTAATTTTTTATTATTTTCAAAATTTATAATATTTGAAATCTGCACCGCAATATGTTCGCAAAAAGTTTTTAGTTTATCTTCAACAGATATATTTGTTTTTTTCAATAGGGGAAAAATATTTTTTTCGAGCCATTCAATACCGAGCGATTTTGGAGGTAGGGTTTTATAATATCCTATGCGATTCAATTCATTTAATAAGTTTTTATTTATTTTTCCTGATGCCGCAATTTCACCATTTTCATCAAATTCTTTATTCAGTTGTGATGCAAGATTATTTAAAACAATGTTGGCGGGACAAATATCAAATGCGATTCTATGTCCATTTTTATCAAATGAAATATTTGAAATACCGCCTATATTCAAACAAAAATCATATTCATAAAAAAGCATTTTATCGCCTATGGGAACAAGTGGCGCACCTTGTCCACCAAGAGCCACGTCAAGCGTTCTGAAATCGCAAACCACATTTACACCACATTCAGCAGCTATTGCTGCTCCGTTGCCAATCTGAAAAGTAAGTTTTTTTTCAGGCTGATGAAAAATTGTATGTCCGTGTGAAGAAATAAAATCGGGTTTAATTTTATTTTTTTCTATAAAATCTTTAACAATCCTCCCTGTATATCTTCCGTATTCATTATGAATTTGAATAAATTCAAGAGAATTACTTTTGTTCAGATTTTTAAGTATTTTTCCCCATTCACAGGAATATTTAATTGTTTCAGCATTAAGAATCTTAAACGACCAAAAATTATTTTCAAAAGTGAAATTACAAAAAGCCAAATCCATTCCATCAAGGGAGGTTCCCGACATCAAACCGATAACATTATATTCGGATTTCATTGTTATTTAATCTTTCTTAAAATTTTTTATTGAAGTACGAGATTTGAGGTTTGAAGTGTGAAAAAAATAAATTTTACTGTTCATACCTCCTACATCTTACTTCTTTTTAAAAAACCCCAACAAGTTTTTCCAGTTTTATTCCTCTCGAACCTTTTATAAAGATTGTTGAATTTTCAATATTGTTTGTTTTAAGCCAAGTTAATGCCTCATCAACGTTTTCAATAGTTTTAAATTCGGGGACCTTATTAATTTTTGAAAAAATATTTCCTATTAAAAAAACATTTTTAACATTATTTTCTAATAAAAAAGAAATTATTTTTTCGTGTTCTTCTTCACTGTATTTACCAAGTTCGAGCATATCGCCAATAATAAAAATCTTATTTTCATATTTCATTTTAATAAAGTTTTCCAGTGCCACTTTCATGCTTGAAGGATTTGCATTATATGCATCAAGAATAAGTAAATTATTTTCTGTTTTTAAAATCTGAGAACGATTATTTTGCGGTTCATATTTTTCAATTGCTGTTTTTATTTTTTCTATTTCCACACCGAAATAATTTCCAATAAAAGCAGCGGCTAAAATATTTTCGAAATTATATTCACCTATAAGTTTTGTTTTAATTTCCTCCTTTTCATTTTCTATTTCAATTAAAATATCAATTAATGGTTCGGTACCGAGCAATTTTCCTTTGAATTCGCCTGTGTCTTTACTATAGAAAACTTTTTTCGGAATATTTTCCGATGCAGCAACAAGCAAAGTGTTATCAGCATTAACGAACACAGTTCCGTTATTATTCTTTAAAAATTCGTAGAGTTCGGTTTTTGCTTTAACAACATTTTCAAAACTTCCGAATCCTTCGAGGTGTGCTTTTCCTATATTTGTTATTATTCCGTAGTCGGGCTGAGCAATATCGCATAAATCGGCTATTTCGGAAATATGATTGGCGCCCATTTCAATAATTGCAATTTCATGTTCATCTCTTACCGATAAAATAGTCAATGGTACGCCTATGTGGTTATTAAAATTACCAACCGTAGCTATAACTTTATATTCCTTGCATAGTATGGTATTGATAAGTTCTTTGGTTGTTGTTTTACCGTTTGTACCTGTAATCCCTATGACAGGAATGTCAATATTTTTTCTGTGATATTTTGCAAGTTCCTGAAGGGTTTTTAAAGTGTTGTCAACCAGAATAAATCTTTCATCTTTTTTATAAACCGAATCATCAATAACTGCATATTTACATCCCTTTTCCAATGCGGTTTCCGTAAATTTATTTCCATTAAAGTTTTCTCCTTTTAAAGCAAAAAATATTGAATCTCCAACTATGCTGCGACTATCGGTGCATATTACAGGAAAATCCAAATAAAGAGAATACAAATCTTTTATTTCCATAATCCATATATTTATAACTTATACTTTCAACGATTTTTACTCTTGCAATTAGTATTAAAAAAAAACCCCAGACAAAGGTAATATCCGGGGTTGAATTTTAAAAGTTATTTTTTTAAAAACCTGTAGGGCTGCCTACTCTTGTCATTGCGCATCTGAATCCGATATAGTCAGCAGCTTGTTTTTCGTCAAGGAATCTTCTTGTTCCGGGAGATATCCAGTAAATCCTATCTCTCCAGCTACCACCCTTGTAAACTCTTGCTTTATCATTAATTAAAGAAGTTGAGCCATAATCATACATCCATTTTTCTTGTGGTTCATCCTTTTTATCTTCCTTATCATAAAAAATACTTGAATTATAATCTCCATCGAGGTAATTTATATTATCAGCTTTTTTATAATTCCTTCTTTCATTTGTTTCAGATGAATCAACATCTCTCCATTTAATTCTTCCCAAACTGTCTTTTTCGGCTATGTTTCCTTCTTCATCTCTTTGCTGAGTTTGAAATCTAGTTCCTCTGAAAGGACGGAAATCGGAAAAGTCCTCAGGAGAAAGCGGACGATATACATCCATTACCCATTCGGAAACATTTCCACCCATTCCGTACAATCCATAATCGTTTGGCCAATAAGCTGTAACAGGAGATGTAACATCAGCATTATCGTTAAGATGCCCTGCAACACCCATGTAATCGCCTCTGCCACGCATTGTGTTGGCAAAAAATTCACCTAAATATTTATCACTTGGATTTCTAACTCCGTGTCCGTTCCAAGGATATAATCTTCGTTCAGTAATACGTTCATAAATTGTATTTCCAATAAGACCTAATGCTGCAAATTCCCATTCTGCTTCGGTTGGTAAACGGTATTTCGGTAAAAATATTCCGTCTTCAACTCTTACTTTTCTTGTTCCTGTGCCATTTGGGTTGAGGTCTATAAGGTCGCTTTTCACCAATCCTTCATATTGTCCGGCAAGATATGCTTCGGTGTTAAAGTTTTCTTCATTTTGCTGATTCGGGTCTAATTTCAATATACCTTCTCTTACAAGAATCATCTCATTAACTCTGTCGGTTCTCCACTGGCAATAATCACTTGCCTGCAGCCAGTTAGTACCTACAACAGGATATTCTCGGTATGCAGGATGGCGGAAATAATATTCAACATAAGGTTCGTTATATGCAAGTTTATCGCGCCATACAAGTGAATCAGGTCTTGCTTTCTTTATTACTTCAGGATAATCTGCACCAAATACTCTGGTAAGCCAGAATAAATATTCTCCATAATCAAGATTTGTAACTTCAGTTTCATCTAAATAGAATGAAGATACAGTAACTCTTCTTGGTATATTGTTCCAGTCATAAAGCACATCCTGTTCGGTTCTGCCCATTGCAAAAGTACCGCCTTCAATAAGAATAAGACCAGGTCCTGTTTCCTGTTCTTCATAAGGAACAACTTCAAATCCGCCGTATTTAGGGTTATTATATTCCCATCCGGTAGTATTTGAAACAGATTTTTTGCATGATGTATAAATCATAGCCGAAAGTGCTACTACCAGCAAAACAGATAATTTATAATACTTTTTTTTCATAATTGTTTGAATTTTAGTATTAATATTAAAATGAAGGACACATAATTACTCTTGCTCTTTTCCTCTTGGGACTGCATGGGAACATCATTGATAAAGAAATTTCGTGTGCTCCTGCTGTAGCTGTAGTTAAAGAAGAAATAGTTAAATCATAACTGTATCCGAATTTAAAACTGTTCTGAATAAAACCAATCATTAGAATAAATGCATCAGCATTTTCGGGGCATTGTCTGAACCATACTCCTCCAACTGCAGGATATTTTGTAACATAAAAGCCATAATTAAACTGGCTGAATTCGCCCTGACGCTGATATACAATATTAGGTGAAAATACAGGGTCTTCAGGTTTCAGCTTTTTTCTGTGTTTTCTTCTCTTGCTTTCCATAGGAACAATAGTTCCTATATGTACTGTATATTTTCTTGGAAGAATACTCTGTTGCTGGAAGAATGTTTCATTCGGTTCCATAAAGTGATGAACTGCAACACCGCCGTAAAACAAATCGGAATATCCGAGTATTCCTGCTGAAAAATCGGGATATGCAATTCTGGTATCAATTTTCTTTTCAGTAGTTTGATTAATAAATCCCAACATGGGATTAATCATATCGGGCCATGTAAGCTTATCCCAATCAAGAGATTTTTGCACATAAGTTGCTTGTAATGCTGCTTTAATTGAAAAATTTTTGGAAATTTCCCCTCTGTATGAATACATGAAACTTGCAGAAGTAGTGTTAATTGTTCCCTCACCGGCTCTATCGTTATATATTAAAATACCAATTCCGCCGAACAAGTTATTTACATGCTGGTCATAAGAAGCACTATAAGTTACAAATGTTCCCGGAATATTAGGCCATTGGTCACGGAAATTAAAAACCATCCTCGGGCACATAATTGAACCTGCAAAAGCAGGATTAAGATAGAGGGGATTAGCATAATACTGAGTAAATTCAGGATCCTGCGAAAAACTTTCTTCAGTATTAAATGTAAGATATGCAATGGATATTATAATTATGTATGTAATTCTTTTGAACATAAATTTTTTTATTTCAGGTTACAATAATACAAAAATTAATATTAAAAAAACAAATTTTAAATAAAAACAATAAAAATTATTAAAACTCGTTTTACCTAAAATCAAATAAATTATTGTCTTTTATACATAAATCATTAGAATTAGGTTACAAAAATTTAAGCATATTTTATTTAAAATTGTTCTTGCAAAAATACAAACATTTTATAAAGATACTCGAAAATTAATGATAATTTATTTAAATTTATCTAAAAAACAACAAATTTAAACGAAAAAAAACACATTAAAATGATAAAACGACTATATATATTAATACTAACACTATCTTTTTTCGAATATACACTTGCTTTTACAAAACTAATAAAAAAAGAATTAAGTTGGAACATTCATCAGGAAAAATTTTCAGATGACTTCAAAATAAACCTTCTTTATTTTAATGATGCCACATACAATGAGTTTAACCTGCCTGTTTTTAACGAAAGAATAGATGCTGAAAGCCCGGATGTTAAAGTAATGACAAAATTATATAATGAAACATATGTTCCTTTTACCGATGCAGAGCTTAAACAAATCAATAACCTTGATAAAATAACCGGGGATATATCAATAAAATCAAATGTTTTAATTGAAAGAAAAATTCCATACATACTTGTTTCTTTTGTTCCCATCAGAAAAAATCCAACAACAAATAAATTAGAAAAGTTAGTTTCATTCGAATTATCAATAGAAATAACGCCTGTCTATTCTGCTAAAGCAGGTAAAATGAGACATACATACACTCAAAATTCAGTTCTTGCTTCAGGCAGGTGGTATAAAATAGGAACATATTACAACGGCATATATAAATTAACTTACAACGACCTTGTGAGACTTGGAATTGATGTTACTTCAATCAACCCGAAAAACATAAGAGTTTATGGCAATGGAGGCGGCATGCTGCCTGAAGACAATTCATCCTCCCGACCTGATGATTTAATTGAAAATGCAATATTTGTAAGCGGCGAAAGTGATGGTAAATTTGATGCAGGTGATTATATTTTATTTTACGGACAATCGCCACACAAATGGTCTTACAATATTTCATCGGAAAAGTTCACTCATTATAATAATATTTATTCAGACGAAACTTATTATTTTCTCACAACTGACATTGGAGCGGGAAAAAGAGTTACGGTGCAAACTTCAAGCACTTCAACTCCTACAAATACAGTAACTACTTTTAATGATTTTTCATATCATGAAAAAGATTCTTTAAATCTCATAAAATCGGGCAAAGCATGGTATGGCGAATATTTTGATTTGATAAACTCATACAGCTTTTCCTTTTCTTTTCCTAATATTGATGCAAATTCTGATGTAAGAGTTAATACAAAAATTGCAGGAAAAACTTTTAGCGGAAATGCAGTTTTTGAAATAAATGCAAATGGGAAAGACACAATAATAACAACGGGAGTATGTAGTGATGTTGAATTTGCTAAAGACGGCTATTCGGAAATGTTTTTTAAAACTCCGTCATCAACAATTTTTACTAATGTCTCTATGCTAAGTTCGAACACAACGGGTTGGCTCGATTATATTGAGGTTAATGCAAGAAGAAATCTTATAATGTCAGGAAATCAGCTTTCCTTCAGAGATGCCTTGTCGACAGGCACAGGTAATATTTCCGAATTTCATTTGTCAACTTCAAATCCTAACCTTACTATATGGGACATAACAAATCTCTTCGAACCTAAAGCACAGGAAACAACTTATAATTCAGGAGCTTTAACTTTCAGGTTAGCAAACGACTCGCTTAAAGAATTCATAGCTTTCAACGGTACATTTTATTATACGGCAAATCTTCTTGGTTCCGTAGCAAATCAAAACTTACATTCATTAAGTAAAATTGATTTTGTAATAGTGGCACCTCAGACGTTTTTAAGCGAAGCCAACAGATTAGCCGAATTTCGCAGAAACAACGACAACTTTAGTGTAGCCGTAGTAAGTACACAGCAAGTATATAATGAGTTTTCATCGGGTTCACAGGATGTTTCGGCAATACGAGATTTTATAAAAATGCTGTATGATAAAGCCTCATCACAAAATGAACTGCCCAAGTACCTTTTATTATTTGGTGATGGTTCTTATGATTATAAAAGTCGGATAAAAAACAATACAAATTATGTTCCTGCTTATGAAGCTGCAAGTTCCCTCTCATCAACCAATTCTTATGTTTCAGATGATTTTTATGCTTTACTTGATGACAACGAAGGAGCAGATGCGTATGGTTATATTGATGTAGGAGGAGGTCGTTTCCCTGTCACTTCTATTGATGAAGCAAAAAATGCAGTTGACAAAGTTATCAGATATTCGGTAAAATATAATGAGCTTCAAGCTTCCAGCAACGATTGTTCTTCATCAAACGACATATCAAATTATGCCGAATGGAGAAACATAATTTGTTTTGCAGCCGATGATGAAGACGACAATGTGCATCTTAATCAGGCGGAACAGATTACTAAATACATAGATGCCACTTATAAAAATTTCAACATTGAAAAAATATATTTTGATTCATATAAGCAGGAGTCGACTCCCGGAGGACAACGATATCCTGGAGTTACAGATGCCATTAACCAAAAAATTGAAAAAGGAACTTTAATAATTAATTATATAGGGCATGGAGGTCAGTTGGGCTGGGCACACGAACGTGTTTTGGAAATTTCGGATATAAACAGTTGGAAAAATTATTATAATATGCCTGTATTCATTACCGCCACATGCGAATTCAGCTATTATGACAACCCCGACCAAGTATCAGCAGGAGAATATGTGTTTTTAAATCCAAGCGGAGGCGGAGTAGCTTTATTTACAACAACCCGCTTGGCTTATTCACAGTCAAACTATGTGCTGAATATGAATTTTTATGAAAATGCTTTCAATAAAATGAGTGATGGCAGATATCCGCGACTTGGCGATATAGTAAGGTTAGCTAAAGGAATGTCAGGAATAAGTGTTAATAACAAAATATTTACAATTTTGGGGGACCCTTCGCTGGAAATAAGTTTACCCAAATATGAAGTTAACACTACTCCTTTCTCCGATACTTTAAAAGCACTTTCCAAAGTTACTATACAGGGTATTTTATCTGATACAGCCGGACAACCGCTCAACAATTTCAACGGTATTATTTACCCTACCGTATATGATAAGTATTCAACAGTATCAACACTTGGACAAGATGAGCACAGTTCAATAACAAATTTCAAAATTCAGAAAAATGTATTATATAAAGGAAAGGTTTCTGTAACAAACGGAAATTATAAATTTACATTTATTGTTCCAAAAGACATATCTTATCAATATGGAAACGGAAAACTAAGCTATTATGCGAATAATCAATACGATGATGCTAAGGGATATAATAAAAACATAATAGTTGGTGGCTCTAATAATAATGCTCCACCGGATAACAGCGGACCAAATATTAACTTATTTCTTAATAATGATAAATTTGTTTTCGGTGGCATTACAAATGAAAATCCTATTTTGCTTGCTTTTTTAAGTGATTCTAACGGGATAAATACTGTAGGTAACGGAATAGGACACGATGTTGTGGCAACCATCGATGATAATACCGAAAATTCATTTGTTTTGAACGATTTTTATGAAGCTTCCCTTAACAGTTACCAGAAAGGTACAATTCGTTACCAATTCAATGATTTGTCTGAAGGCAAGCACAAACTCAAATTAAAGGTATGGGATACATACAACAATTCATCCGAAGCATATACTGAATTTATTGTTGCCAAATCGGCAGAGATAAAACTCGAGCATGTTTTAAATTATCCCAATCCTTTTACAACACATACTTCATTTTATTTTGAACATAATCAACCTTGCTGCGGATTGGATGTACAAGTAAAAATATTTACAGTTTCAGGTAAATTAATTAAAACAATTGATAAATCGGTTGAAACGGAAGGTTTCAGAGTTGACTTCGACCAAATCACATGGGATGGAACCGATGATTACGGAGATAAAGTCGGAAGAGGTGTATATATTTATCATTTGAAAGTTCGCTCGAATAATGGCTCTGTTGCTGAAAAATATGAAAAATTAGTTATATTATAAAATATTTTTTATATATTTGCGTTTATATAAATATGAAACTTTTTTTAAAAATAAACTTCTTACTTTTATTCTTGCTTATAATAGCTGTAAAAAGTGGATATTCGCAAATATCAACCAGTGAATTAGCAGGACAGGTTAATACTATTACAACTGCAGTACCTTTTCTGCTTATCGCTCCCGATGCAAGAGCCGGAGGAATGGGCGATGGCGGTGTTTCTTCTCTTCCTGATGTAAATTCAAATCACTGGAATGCCTCAAAATTCGCATTTATTGATAAAAACATGGGGTTCGGTATCTCATATAGTCCATGGCTCAGAGCATTGGTTCCCGATATCAATCTTGCTTACATTTCGGGTTATAAACGATTGGATAAAATGCAAACTATCAGTGCTTCATTATTATATTTTTCACTTGGTGATATAACATTTACCGATTTTGTTGGAAATGTTACAGGACAATACAGGCCTAATGAATTTGCGGTGGACATAGCATATTCAAGAAAACTTTCCGAAGATTTTTCAGGTGGAATTGCTTTTCGCTATATTTACTCAAATTTAACAAGCGGACAATTTGTAGGAAGCCAGTCAACTCACCCTGGACAATCAGTTGCAGCCGATATTTCATCTTATTATCATAAAAAAATAACTATAGCAAAACAAGATGCAGTTTTCGCTGCCGGAATTAATATTTCAAACATAGGTGCAAAAATTTCATATACACAATCAAAAGAAAGAGATTTTATTCCGATTAATCTTAAAATAGGACCTTCACTTTCAATGAATCTTGACGAATACAACACAATAAATTTTCTTGTTGATTTGAATAAATTATTAGTACCTACACCAAATCCCGATTCCATCACACACAGATTACCCGATGTATCTATTGTTAACGGAATTTTTCATTCATTTTCCGATGCACCAGGAGGAGGTAAGGAAGAACTACATGAAATAACTTATTCCGTTGGATTAGAATATTGGTATGACAAGCAATTTGCAATCAGAGGAGGTTATTTCTACGAAAATCCCACAAAAGGAAATCGTCAGTTTTTTACACTCGGTGCTGGTATTAAGTATAGTGTTTTCGGTTTGGATTTTGCATACTTGATTCCTGCTTCATCAGAAGTTAAAAGTCCTCTTGCTAATACTCTCCGATTCTCTTTAACATTCGATTTTGAAGCATTTAAAGAACAAAATAAAGACAAGAGCAATTAATCAGCACTTATAGTTATTCTTTCTTTTCCTTTTAAAACATTATAATAATGAAACCCAGAATCGGCTTTGGATTTGATGTTCATAAATTAGTTAAAAAAAGAGATTTTTATTTAGGTGGAATAAAAATCGAATATTATAAAGGTGCACTCGGTCATTCCGATGCCGATGTTTTAATTCATTCCATCTGCGATGCTCTTCTCGGTGCTGCAAACCTGCGCGACATCGGCTTTCACTTTCCCGACAGTTCGGCTGAATATAAAAATATTGACAGCAGAATTCTTTTGAAAAAAGTTGTAAAACTCCTTAAAGAAAAAAAATACAAAATCGGAAACATTGATTCTACAATTTGTTTGCAAAATCCTAAAATCGGTGAATATATTCCTCAAATAAAAAAAGTATTATTGGAAATTATTGAAATCCCCGAAGATGATATTTCCATTAAAGCTACTACTACTGAAAAATTAGGATACATAGGTCGCGGAGAAGGCGTTTCAGCATATTCGGTAGTACTTATACAATAGTAAAATCGTGAAGTTGGAAATTGTAAGGTAAAGTTTTTTAAAAGAAGTTTCACCCGATTGTATCTTTGGTAATAAATATTGAATTAATTAACTAAACTAAAGAACGAAAAAATAGATACAACCGGGGTTTCAACTTCTTTTTTTATAACCTAATTTACATTAAGGTCTATATTTTCTTCTTTTCTCTGTACTGGCTTGTAATTATTAATTTTATAGCTAATATTAAATTTTATTACATTTGCCTCATCTCTGGTTTTAAAAGTATTATATAAATTATTGACTTTATTTTCCGACTCATATTTGAACATATTAAAAGGATTATTAAAGCTAATAACCGCAGTAATTTTTTTCAATATTTCTTTTCTTACCGATATGCTTCCGTTAACAGAATATTTCGACCTTCCCTGAATATCAAAATAAGGCGAATTATAAAATCCTGTTAACTGTATTCTGGTTGTTTTATTTACTTTGAAATTAAAATTAGCCCTTGCCTCACCTGATAATGGAATATCGGGTAAATCGTATGTTATATTATTATCTTTATATTTATAACCGTATACACTGAATGAAGGCGATATGCTAAACCACTTTGCCATATCAAAATTTCCGGATATATCAGTTCCGAAAAAATATGTCTTTGATATGTTTTCCCATCTTACATAAAATCCTCCTTTTTCGTCCACATGAAACATTTGATTTACGGTATTGTTATTCTGACGAAAATATGTTTCAACCGAGAAATAAGAGGATTTAAATTTTTTCATATAATTCAACTCTAATGAGTTAATATATTCAGGAAGAAGTTCTGGGTTTCCGTAATTCTTAAAGTATTTATCACTGTACATAGGCAGTGGATTCAGCAACATTTCATGAGGTCGCTCAATTCTTCTGCTGTAGCTCAATTGCAATTGGTTGTCATTCTTAAATTGCTTTGATATGGAAGCAGTGGGAAAGAAATCTAATTTATCATACTTGTAATTTTTATTTATTGTTTTAAGCTCAAGCAATCGTTCATTATATTCGCCTCGCAGTCCAATCTGATATTCAATTTTTTTCCATTTGCCGGCAAATGTTATATATGAAGCAAATACATTATTATAAAAATTCATATCATTTTTAAAATCGGCATTTTCAATCCAACTTTCAAGTGAGGTCTGATACATCTGATATTTTTGATTTGATACTAAAGGTCGTATGCTTCCCTGAATACCTGCTTCAATTTTATAAATAGTATCAAGCAGTAATGTTAAATCCGACTTGAACCTTAATTCACCTCTTTTTTCATCTCTTACGTATCTGTATCTGTATGGCTCTATTCCGTTTGTTTCCCAATTAGTATTAGTATGATATTCATTATTTTCTTCACTTCTATCACCTTCCCAGTGCGACAAATACAATAATGAATTAAGCTCTGCTCCGGGTTTTTTAAATTTCTTCTGATGACTGATATTTGATATATAATAAAGTCCGTTAACTTTCATTGATTCTTTATTATAAGTATAAAGGTCAATAGAACCGGGATTTATCCATTCGTGATATTTATTATTAATTGAACCGTTAAAATCAACATTTCCTATCTGAGTTGAAAATGAAATACTGTTCTTATCATTTATGCTATAATCGAAGCCCGCTTTAATGTATGAAGTTGTATATTTTCTTTTCTGAATTCCGTCAGAATTTAAAAAATTTATTGCATCATTTACATTAGTTTCTTTATATAATTCATTAAATGATTTGCTTGTATTATCACGGTAATTTGCTCCGACGAAATAATTTATTTTGTTTTTCCTAAAATTAAAAAGAAAATCTCCGCTGTATTTATTTCCACTTCCAATTGAAGCATTCATTATTCCATTTGTACCCGGCATAGAATTCTTTTTCATTATAATATTAATTATACCTGCTGTACCTTCTGCGTCATATTTGGCTGAAGGATTTGTAATTACTTCAATTTTATCAACTGCACTTGCCGGAATTTGTTGTAATGCTTCAGTTCCGCTCAATACCGAAGGTTTTCCGTCAACCAAAACAGTGAAGTTTGAACTACCTCTAAGGGTTACATTTCCATCATTAGCAACTATAACTCCCGAAACATTTTTAAGTGCGTCAACAGCTGTTCCTCCGGTACTATTAAGATTTTGACTTACGTTTACAACTTTTTTATCAATTTTATATTCCACATCGTTTTTATCTGAACTTATGCTTACTTCGGAAAGATTAGTTGTAACAGGTTCAATTTTTATTGGTTCAAGTTTCAATTCTTTATTTTCTTTTGATAAAATGATACCGGAAATATTTTTTTTCTTATAACCTATAAAATTTGCAACTAAATAATATTTTCCTTCCACAATATTTTTTAAAAGAAATTTTCCTTCGGTAGAAGTTATTGTTCCTGTAACCATCTGCGAATCCAATTGATTAAACAGAACCACATTAGCGTATTCCACAGGTTGATTGGTTTTTTTATCAAAAACCTCACCCGAAATTGTGCAATTCACTTTTTCATTATTTATACCTTGCACTTTTACAAAGCATAAATTAAGTAGCACAAAAAGCGATACGATTATTGACAGTTTGTTTTTCATAAGATTTTATTTATTTATTTTAATTTTAGAATTCTCAGTGTGCATAAACAAAAATAATTCATGATTTACCTTAATAAAAATGTAATCTGTAATCCGATTTAATTTCCCGCTGAATGTCAATTAAACGCAATGTTTGCAGGTTGCCGATTAAATTAAGTATCTTGCCGATTACTTGGGTTATTTGTCAGATTTGAATTAATAGAAATTCTATATGAAAAATTTATTTCATATATTTACTTCATAAAACCGCAAACTGTGAGCAGAAAAAATATCATAATATTTCATATCATATTTTGGATATATATATTATATCCGGAGTTCACACCTATTATTTTCAAAACAGCATATAAAAGTATTCCTTATTATTTTTGGACTTTACCATTAAATATTTTCTTTCATATTTGTATTTTTTATCTTTTCTATTTTATTTTTGTTCCACTGTTTTTTCGTTTAAAATCCAGATTTACCGGTGTTTTTATTGCGGTATTAGCTATTATCGTTTATGCAAGTTTTAGATTAATAATTTTTTATTATTATGACCTTTATGTTATAAAATTGCCTTTAAAAGAGCTTGTTTTTTCAAATTGGGAAATTGCAAATGAATTTCGGATAACGGTTGTTTTAAGTTTATATGCTTTCTTTACACGATTTACCATCGATTGGTTTAATCATCAAAAGCAGAAAGCCGATTTAATAAATCAGAATCAGGCAAGCGAACTTGCTTTACTGCGGTCGCAGATAAATCCCCACTTTTTATTCAACACTTTGAATAACATCTATTCACTTGTAATAAAAAAATCGGATGATGCTTCAAAAGCATTGATGAAACTTTCTTCAATAATGAGGTATATGCTTTATGATGCAAATACTGATAAAGTTCCACTCGAAAAAGAAATAGAATATCTGAACAGTTTTATTGAACTTCAGAAAATTAGAATTAAGGAGAATAATTTTATTGAATTTAATATTACTGGAAATATAACCAATCAAGTTATTACTCCCATGTTGCTTATTCCTTTTGTAGAGAATGCTTTCAAGCATGGAAATAAAAGTGTGCATTCGCCCGGAATTTTTATCAATCTTATGATTGAAGGAGATAAAATAATTTTCGAAGTAATAAATTACATTAATAAATCTGAAAATTCAGGAAAAGATAAAATCGGCGGTATCGGATTGCAAAACATCAAACGTCGTCTCGAACTTATTTATCCGGGTGAGCATAGCATGGAAATAAAAACCGAAGACAATAAATTTATTATTAAACTTATAATTGAAAATTAATTATGACAATAAATTGTATAGCAATAGACGATGAGCCGCTGGCACTCGATATCATTAAAGATTATTGCAGTAAAATTCCCTTTCTGAATTTAATAAAAACCTTTTACAATCCTGTTGATTCTATTGATTACATTGCAAAAAACAAGGTTGACCTTTTATTTCTTGATATTCAAATGGACAAGCTTACCGGTATACAATTTTTAAATGCACTTAAACAAAAGCCATTAACAATTTTCACCACTGCATACGATAAGTATGCCATTAAAGGATTTGAACTCGACATTGTTGATTATCTCTTAAAGCCCATATCATTTGAGCGTTTTGTAAAGGCAGTTGACAAAGCATTTGATAAAGTTAATATTCAAAGTAATATAAAAAGTGAAACTAAAGAAATATACATAACCAATCCTTCCGATGATTTTATTTTTGTTAAAACCGAATATCGTTTCGAGAAAATTCAGCTGTCAGATATTTTATATATTGAAGGGATGAGTGATTACCTACGAATAGTAACACCCACAAAGAGAATTATGACTTTGCTGAACTTCAAAAAAGCTGAAGATATTTTGCCGCAGAACAAATTCATTCGGGTTCATAAATCATTCATAGTTGCCATTGATAAAATAGAAAATATTGAAAGAAACCGCATAAAAATTGCCGACCAGTTGATACCAATCAGCGAAACTTATAAGAAAAATTTCTTTGAATTTCTCGATAAAAAGAAAATGACATAAGCAGCAATAAAAAATAATTGTAAATTTTTGAATTAAAACGGGTACCCTATTGCGATGTTAAAAATTATATCTTTTGTAGTTATATCTTTTCCGAGCCATCTTTTATTTTCGGGTAGTTTGGGGTCTCTCAGAGGTATGGCTCCATCGAAACGAATTATGAAATAAGAAAAATTCAAACGAAATCCGAGTCCTGTTCCGAGAGCAATTTCTTTATAAAAACGATTTAGCTCAAACTCACTTCCAATACGTTTGCTGTCTTTTTTCAAAAGCCATATATTTCCGGCATCGGCAAAAACAGCACCTTCGAGAATGCGGTATATTTTAAATCTGTATTCAAGGTTTGTTTCCAAAGCCATATCAGCGGTTTTGTCGTAGCCCGTTCCCAAGCTGTCGTAATACGAACCCGGACCAACTCCTTTCATGTGCCATGCCCTCAAGCTATTTGCTCCTCCCAGCCAGAAACTTTTTTCAAACGGCATTACACTAGAATTTCCATAAGTAACTCCAACACCGGTGTAAAAGCGGAAAACGAGTGATATCTTGTTATTTATAATATTATAATATCTGTAATCAATGTCAGCTCTCATGTATTGTGCATAGTTTATACCGAAAATTCGATAAATCCCGGTGCTGTCCTTTCTTGTTTCAAGAAATTTATTTAATAAAAATTTATTTCCCAGATTATTTATACCTCTTAACAAATTCCCTGCAAATTCAATATTTCCCTTGAAATAAGAAAAATTTCTCGCTTTATTAATATCCTGATTATTATATATAAAACTGTAATTTGTGGCGGTTGTCAAATGATTCTGATAACTGTTAATTATCAATAAATCTTTTGTAGCATTTATCTGTTCATTAAAAAAAACATCTTTAAAAATATTAACGATGTTCAATTCGGCAGGATTGATGATATGTTTTTTGTATTCCGTTTCTTTCCACTCATAACCGAAAACAGCATTTGTAATTGAACGCCAGAAATGAGGACGCTGTTGGAAATTATACCCGATGCTCAAAAGAGTTTTGGGATATGATGATTTCGAAAATTTATCGGCACTTACAGGCAGAAGAAATCCCGGAATACTTAAACTCATTTCCGAGCCGTATTCGTAAGTATTGAAAGGAAGATAATGATTTAATAAATCATTATCTTCAGCTAAATTGGTATTTTGAAATTCCATTCCTCCTTTTATTTTGAAATTGAAATTTTCAAAATTTCTGAAAATATTTTTATGCTGGTATATTATATTACCGGCTATTCCAAGATTACCGGCAGAATTAGTTCCGAGTGCTTCAATTGAATAGGATTGTGCTTTTGATGATACAAGCCGAATCTTGCAATCCAGATAATGTTTCCCATCCTTGTTTTTAACAGAATCGTAAGCTACTTCATTAAACTGAATATTGACAAATTTAAATGCTCTTGTATTTGATAGTTTATTATATGTTTGTTCTACTGCATTGACACGAAACAATTGTTCTCTCTTAACAAAAATACATTGAGTAATTGCCTTAGGATTATATCGCAGTTTATTTTTAAATATAAAAATATAATCATCGGATTGTAATGTGTCATATTTCACTGAATCAACAATGGAAAGCGAAGCAGGAGTTAGTATTTCAATTTTATTTATATAATATTGTTTGTGCTTTTCTGAAACGACTGAATCGGAATTTCCGGTTGATTTAATACTTATATTTTTAATATCAACTGTAATATCCAATTGATGGTTTTGTAAAGAACTGTCAACCTTAAAATATATGTATTCTCTCGAAAAATAAAAATATCCGTCATTTTTCAGAATTGTTGTAATCCTGTCTCTTTCCTTTGATAATAAATCAATATCATAATTATTACCTTTTTTTAATAATGAATTTATTGTATCAGATAAAACTTTATTTTTAATATAAATATCATCAACTATATATTTTATATTTTTTATTTTATAAGGTTTGTTAGCTTTAATATTATAATGCACCCATACTCTTTTCTTTTTTATATTTTTACGGTGCTGAGCCGAATCTTTAACTGTTGCATTAAAATATCCTTTTGCCTGAAGATACTTTGTAATTTGCTTTGAAGAAGTGTTCATTGACAAAGAATCGAAAATTACAGGTTCCTCCCCTATTGTTGTTTTCCACCATTTATTCCATTTCGTTTCTTTTTCCCGGTTAAACATATTATATACTGTGAGATGAAAACGCACAAACCAGAATATTTTTCTGTTTGGTTTTTGTTTTACAACTTTCAGTAATTCATCATTTGAAATTTCCTTATTGCTATTATGAATTATATTTTTTGTTAATAAGTACTGATTATGCTCAAGTTTTTTACTAACCTGACAACTATATAAAAACACCAGCAATAATGTAAAACATCCGACCTTTGCTTTCAAAACAAATAATTTATTAAATTTTTACAAATTTAGTCAAATAAAATAAAAAATATGCCGTTAAAGTTATTCACATAATTTATTTTCCAAATTATTTGAGTATGTTTGCACGTTCATTTGAATTTGAAACCGAAAAACTTTTTCCCTAATGTTATCATCAGAAGAAAAATTTGCCAGACGAAGATTGCGGACAACCTATTTATCATCGGTTATAAGCATTGCTCTTGTTCTTTTCATGCTCGGATTATTAGGGTTAATACTGCTTAATGCAAAAAAATTATCCGACTATGTAAAAGAAAATGTGAATGTTTCCCTTATTTTTAGGGAAAAGGTCAATGAAAGCGAAATTCTTAAATTTAAAGCCCATCTTGATTCTTCATATTTTGTACGCTCAAGCAAATATGTTACAAAAGAAGAAGCTGCCATTCAGCTTAAAGAAGACCTTGGCGAAGATTTCATTAAAACTCTCGGCTATAATCCTCTACTTCCTTCTATCGACATACGGCTTAAAGCCGAATTTGCAAATAATGCAAGCATTTCCATTATTGAAAAAAAATTACTTGAAAATGAAAATATAAAAGAAGTTTTTTATCAGAAATCAATTATAAATCTCGTAAACGACAAGATTCGCAAAATCAGCATCGTACTGATATTTTTCAGTATTATCCTGCTTGTAATTTCCATAGCTTTAATTAACAATACCATCCGGCTTTCCGTTTATTCCAAACGCTTTCTTATCAGAAGCATGATGCTTGTGGGAGCCACACAGTATTTTGTGCGAAAACCATTTGTACTGAAAGGTATAGTTCATGGACTTTACGGAGCTTTAATTGCTATTCTCTTTTTTTCGGGAACAATTTATTTTATAGTAACTGAAATACCCGAATTAATGTACATGAACGAAATAAACGTGTTAGCAGAAGTATTCGGAATAGTAGTTTTACTGGGTTTGCTAATATCATATATTTCAACAATTTTTGCAGTTAGAAAATATTTGCGACTTAAAACCGACGATTTATATTATTATTAAATTTATTTTTTGCAATTTTGCCATCTATTATAAAAAATAAAAAAAACAGATGAAACAAAAAGAAAATAAAAACATAAAAGAAAACAAGAATATTAAAGAAAATCCGAATGAATCTTTTGTTTTTACAAAAGAAAATTATACTCTAATGCTTATCGGTATTGCGTTTTTAGCAGTAGGATATTTGCTTATGACGGGCGGTGCTCCAAAAGACCCTAACATATTCAATCCCGAAGTATTCAGTTTCAGAAGAATTACTCTTTCTCCTATACTTTTAGTTATTGGCTTTATAATTGAAATTTTCGCAATAATGAAACGATTCAACAAGGACGAACAGTAAAAGATAATTACATATTTTTATTAAAAAATAATTTCAATGTCATTTCTTCAAGCAATAATAGTTGCTATAGTGCAGGGACTTACCGAATTTCTTCCTATTTCATCGACAGGACACATGATTATAACTCAATCATTACTGGGAATTCCAAGCACCTCATTTGTAAAAGTTTTCACAGTAAGCATTCAATTCGGTTCAATATTATCGGTTGTAGTGCTATATTGGAAAAGATTTTTTCAAACTATTGATTTTTATTACAAATTATTTGTAGCTTTCATTCCTGCTGCTGTAATAGGTTTTTTTCTGAAAGATTATATTGAATCACTGCTCGGAAATGTTGTTGTTGTTGCTTTTTCATTACTAATCGGAGGAGTAATTTTTCTCTTTATTGATAATTTACTTAAAAATGAGGAAGAAGAAGAAAAACAGAAAATTTCTTTTTTATCTGCATTTGTAATCGGAATATTTCAGTCATTTTCGATGATTCCAGGTGTTTCACGTTCTGCGTCAACAATCATAGGCGGATTGACGCAAAAGCTTAACAGAAAAAATGCAGCCGAATTTTCATTTTTTCTTGCAGTACCTACAATGTTTGCAGCAACAGTTCTGGAACTTTCGGGAGTTTATGAAAATATCAGGCAAAAAGATATAATTGTTCTTGCTATAGGAAATATTGTTGCATTTGTTGTTGCAATGTTTGCCATAAAATTCTTTATTTCAATTATTGTAAAATACGGTTTCAGATTTTTCGGCTACTACAGAATAATAGTAGGAACCATAATTTTAATTTTACTCGCACTCGGTTATAATTTGAATATTCTTGATTAATGACTTTTAATTTTGATGAAGGAGGATTTCTTCTAATAAACAAACCATACAGATGGACATCTTTTGATGTAGTCGGATTACTCAAAAAAAAATTAAGACATAAATATAACAAAAAAATAAAAGTAGGACATGCCGGAACACTTGACCCTCTTGCTACAGGACTTTTAATAATCTGCACCGGAAAATTCACAAAAAAAATATCGGAATTTCAAAACCTTGAGAAAGAATACACGGGAACATTTACATTTGGCGCTACAACTCCGTCTTATGATATGGAAAAACCAACCGATAAAACATTTCCCGTAAATCACATTACCGATGAAAAATTTTTTTTGATTTCAAAAAAGTTTACAGGAACATTTGAACAAGTTCCTCCTCTGTTTTCCGCAAAACAAATTGACGGACAAAGAGCATACAAATTCGCAAGAAGAGGTGAAACTAAAGAAATAAAACCTCAACTTATTACAATTTCCGAATTTGATATTATAAAAATCACAATGCCCGTTGTTGAATTTAGAGTTGTTTGCAGTAAGGGAACATATATACGCTCACTTGCACGCGATTTTGGTGCTGCCCTTGAAAGCGGTGCTTACCTTTCTGCTCTTTGCAGAACAAGAATAGGAAAATATAAAACAGAAGATGCCTGCGAAATTGAAGAACTTGAAAAAATAATAACCTAAAAAAACAAAACACAAACACTTTTACTTTCTACAATAAATGACTTGCCAGATTAGCAAGTTCAGACCTTTCGCCTTTCTCGAGAGTAATGTGAGCGTATAGATTATTATTTTTCATTTTATCAATCATGTACGATAAACCGTTACTTTGAGTATCGAGGTATGGTGTATCAATCTGGAAAATATCGCCTGTAAAAACCATTTTTGTTTTTTCGCCTGCACGTGAAATTATTGTTTTAATTTCATGCGGAGTAAGATTCTGAGCTTCATCAACAATAAAAAGAATGTTTGAAAAACTACGCCCTCTGATGTATGCAAGCGGTGCAACCACCAATTTTTCTTCTTCAATCAATTCACTTATCTTTTTAAATTCCTTATCTGTACTACCATATTGATTTTTGATAAATTTCAGGTTATCCCACAATGGCTCCATATACGGACCTATTTTGGAACTTATGTCACCAGGTAAAAATCCGATGTCCTTATTGCTAAGCGGAACAATAGGACGTGCAAGATATATCTGATGATAATTATGCCTAAGCTCAAGAGCTGCGGCAAGTGAAATCAATGTCTTTCCCGTTCCCGCAATTCCCTGAATGGTAACAAGGCATGTATTGGGGTTCATCACCGCATGAATGGCAAAAGTTTGTTCGGCATTTCTCGGCTGAATTCCCGAAACACTATGTTTCTGGACATGTTCAAGCCGGTTTGTTAAAGGATTGAAAAATGATAAAATTGATTTCTTTTGGCTTTTTAATATATAGTAATGATTTGCAAACGGAGCAGAAATTGAAAGTTTTTCCAAATCACAATATCCGTTTGTATAAAATTCATCAATGACTTCACTTTGAACATCGTTCACTTCTGTTTTTCCTGTATATAAATCACCAGGGTCCTTTATTTTCCCTGTCTGATAATCTTCTGCTGTGAGATTAAGCGCCTTTGCTTTTACACGAAGATTAATGTCTTTTGTAACAAGGATTACATTTCTTTCGGGATATTTTTCGGAAAGATAAAGTGCTGCATTTAATATTTTATGGTCGGTTTTCTTTTCACCAAAAATTTTTTCAGCATCCATTTTTGCTTGTTGTTGCATCACAACTGTAATGCTTCCTTTTTCGTTTCCATCAAGGTGTATCCATTCCTGTAAAGAGTTGCCTTCGGAAAGTGCATCAATGATTCTTATGAATTCACGGGCTTCAAAATTTTTAGTGTCATTCCCCCGTTTTAAGTTATCAAGTTCCTCCAAAACACTTATGGGAATGGCAACATCGTGTTCCATAAAATTTTTAAAAGAATTATGGTCGTACAATATTACAGATGTATCAATAACAAAAATCTTTCTTTCTATTTTTGGATTTATTTTTTTCATTATTACGCGTTTTCGTTTTTAAGGAAACACAAAATAAGTAAAAAAATTGTTGGAAAATTAAGAAATGAATAAAAACTTATACTCAAGTTATTAAAAATTTGCTGCAGATTGGAAATATTAAAACGTTGTAAGAACTATGAATTATGAAAATTCAACAATTTAGCAATTTATCAATTAAACATTTTTTTAAAAGAGGGTGTCTCAAAAGTAAAATTTTAGTATTTTTTTTCTCTGTGGTTCTCAGTGATTGCTCGGTGAATCTCTGTGTAACAATAAAATAAAAAATTACACAGAGAGCCACAGAGAATGTACAGAGTTACACAGAGCACTTTTGAGACAACCTCGTTAAACACCCAAACTTTCTTAAAACTTTAGAAAGTTTAAAAAACAATATAAAATTATTCCAGCATTCCTATTTCCTTTTCAACGGCTTCAAGTATTTCACATGACTTGACAAGTTCTTTCATTTTATTATGGTCAGGATATAATGGTCTGTCAATATCAAGATACTCCACATGCTTACGAATAACTTTTTTTGCAATTTCAGTTCCGGTTCCGAATTTGAAAGGAGTTTCAAATTTTTCCCTTAAATCGAGTGCTTGTGCAGCAGCCATAAATTCAATTCCAAGAATGCCATAAGCATTATCAAGTATCTGGAAATTTTTTATTGCAGTATTCATTCCCATTGAAACAAAATCTTCCTGGTCGGCAGCTGCCGGAATTGACTGTATTGAAGCAGGCATACATAAAATGCGTTGTTCTACAATTTGCATATCTGCAGTATATTGGCTAAGCATTAAGCCCGAAAACATACCTGCTCCTTTAGTTAAGAAAGGAGGTAGCCCAACACTAAGAGCCGGATTATTCAAACGGTTCATTCTTCTTTCGGATAATACACTAACCATTGTAACCGCAGCACTAATCATGTCCATTGGCAATGAAACCGGTGAGCCCTGAAAATTTGCACCGGATAATTGCAGATTTTCTTCTGCAAAGAAAATAGGATTATCTCCTACACCGTTTAATTCTGTTTCCACTTGTTGTTTTGCCCATGCAACAGCATCGTGAGCGGCACCTATTACCTGCGGTGTTGACCTCATGGAATATGCGTCCTGTACTTTTACTTTTACTTTTCCTTCAGCAAGGTCTCCGTTTTTTGTTACTTTACGAATTGATGCAGCACTTCGCATACCACCTGCAAACCCTCTTACTTCAAGTATTTTATGGTTGTATGGTTTGAGATTTGCTTTCAATGCTTCCAATGTCATTGCACATGCTATTTCTGCCTGTTTTAACCAACGATTGGTGTCATAAAGCATGATTGCACTCATTGCCGTAAGAACATTTGAACCATTGATAGTAGCTAATCCATCTCTTGCTTCTAAACCCGGTATCGGGATTCCTGCTCTTTTCAATGCTTCTTTTCCTTCAAGCATTTCGCCTTTGTAATAAGCATATCCTTCGCCGAGCATCAATAAAGCAATTTGAGACATCGGAGCAAGGTCTCCGCATGCCCCGACTGAACCTTTCTCGCATACATGAGGAGTTACATCTTTATTCAGCATATCCACTAATGTTTGTGTTATTTCGATGCGACATCCTGAATTACCGTGAGCATGAACATTAATTCTGCCGAGCATTGCAGCTCTCACATATTCAATTTTCATCGGTTCACCAATGCCTGCTGCATGATTATATACAAGGTAACGTTGAAAATCTTTTATCTGGTCGTCAGCCAGTACAATTTCCGAAAATTCACCAATGCCGGTATTAATGCCATACATTATTTCTTTAGCTTCAATTTTCTTTTCGAGCATCGCTCTGCATGCATTTATTTTTTTAACTGAATCGGGATGTAATTCTATTTTTTCGTTGTGACGAGCTACTTTAACAACATTTTCTATTGTTAAAAATTTACCTGATAATATTAATGTCATAATATTTTAAATTTTAAATTATTAACTAATTGAGAATTATATTGAAAAATTATTAGAAAAGCAAAGGAAACAATTTAGGTAAGTGAGGCTCTGTTGATTTTAATTTTGAACTTAATATTCCAATTATTCATTTAAAAACATTTTGGGTGGAATATGGGATTACAAAATTGTACTATTTCGCAATACATACACCATTGATTTATAATTAATTAATAATATTTGTTTTCTAACTTTACTGTCGCAACTGTCGCAAGAAAAATAATTGTTGATTACCACCATTTTAAGCATTTTTAGAGATTGGTTTCTTATTAAAGTATTCAGCAATTATCTTTTTGTAATCAGATGAATCAACTACTTGCTTTAAATCTGTAAAATATTTATTAAAGATATTCTGAGTAAATCGTTTTAAATCTTTCTCTTTTAAACTATTTTTAAGTTCTTCGTAACTTTGCTCTAATATAAATGATGAATTATTTTGTTGCTTAACAAGATTAAGATTTACCAATCCTTTACCTTTAGTTGCATTTACATGAATATCCATAATCAATTGGCGTATTTCCAAAATAGAAATGTAATTTTTCGATATTATAATTGGAATAATTTCATTTAACGCATCATTAAGCATTTCTTTTCTTAATGCTTGCCATTGGCTATGTTCTTTAAGAAATAATACAATATTTATATCAAGTGCTTTTGCAATCTTCTCAAGTAAATCAATATTTACAGAAACTTTTCCGCTATAAATATCATAAACAGCTTGGCGAGTTCTTCCGATTTTATCCCCAAGCTCTTTTGCAGATACTTTTTTGCTTTCAGCTAATTCTTTGATTTTTAAACCAATGTGCATATAAATAAAAATAAATCAAATTTTTTCTTGCTTTAATGTAAATTATTTTCTTACATTTGTAACGAATATATTTTACATAAAAATAAATTTTCATTCGTAAGACATGACAAATATAAAGAAATATTTTGAATATAAGTATAAAATCAAAGAAAAAATTGAAAAATTTTCTTATCTCGATTATTTACTTGCAAAACATGTATTACCCAAAACGCTGGGTATAAACAAAAGAACATTTGAAAAATATATGTACACCAAGCTTAACGAAAGTTACGAAATACCAGTAGGTCAAATAGCCCGCTTATCTGTATTTTTTCAATGCTCAATGGAAGAGTTGTTAAATTATAAACCCGAGCCATTGACAATAAGAGACATGGAAAGAATTGAAAAATCAAATGTTGCAGCAAAATTAGGTTTAACTAAATAAATTAAACAATATGAAAGTTTCATTTTTTAAAGATGTAAAAAGCAAGAAAGCTAAAGATATTGATATTAGCGAAGTATTTGAAATAATAAAATCAGAGAAACTGTTTGAGCAAATCCAAAAAGTCCGAAATGCACAAACTAAAGAAGAAAAAGAAGCTTTCAAAAAACAATTGCCTTCAATCACTACTTCAGGAACATTTAAAGAATCTCATTCTTCTTCTGATTTAATTGAACATTCAGGATTGATTCAAATTGATATTGACAAAATAGATAATTTAGAAGATTTGCAAGAAAAAATAAATAAGGACGAACTGACTCATGCAAGCTTTATCAGTCCAAGTGGAAACGGATTAAAAATTATTGTTAAAATATTACCTGATAAAAATAACCACCTTCAAAATTTTCAATATTTAGAAAAATATTATTTACAAAATTACAATTTAAGTATTGATAAGTCCTGCAAAGACGTAAGCAGATTGATGTTTCTAAGTTCCGATAAAAATATTTATGTTAATGACAATTCAAAAATGCTTGATATTTCAAAAAATCAAGAAACATCAAAATTAGAAACAGATGTAGAAAAAATAATTAATCAAATTGAAAAACAAAAAATTGATATAACCGGAAGCTATGATAATTGGTTGAAAATAGGATTTGCAATTGCTAATGGGTTTGATGAAAATGGAAGAAATTATTTTCACAGAATCAGCAAGTATTCCAAAAAATATGATGAATGTAAATGTAATAAACAATTTGATGAGTGCTTAAAGCAACGAAAACAGGGAATAACAATAAAATCATTTTTCAAAATTGCAAAGGAAAGCGGAATTAATATTTCGCCTGTAATAAAAGATAATAACGTACAACCTGATTCTATTACCAATTCAAGCGGTTCGGAAAAAATCGAACCTTTTTATTCTCCCATTTATGATAACAATAATAACATAAAAGATTTAAAAATAAATTATAAAAAGTTTATCGAATTACTTTATTCTTTTGGCTTCAAGCGATTTGATATTGATACTGATTTTATTTTTATTAAAATTGACAATCAGGTAATACAACAAGTAACAATTACACAAATACAGGATTATTTTATTAAATATGTGAAATCATTACCCGAAAAATTATATAAAGGAGTAAAACGGGAATTTTTATTAGATAAATTTTACAGAAATCCCGGAAATTATTTTTGTGAAAACAAATTAAGTTTACTAACCCCGGATGAACAAATTGTTTTTAATAAAGATACTAAACATAGTTGCTTTTTTTATTTTAAAAATGGTTTTATTGAATGTAACAAAGAAGGATTTAATTTAAAACCATATTCAGAATTAACAGGACACATTTGGAAAAATCAAATATTAGAAAGAAATTTTGAGAGAATAAACGATTTGGATGATTTGCAAAGTGATTTTATCAGGTTTATTTATAATATCTGTAATAATGATAAAGAAAGAATCCTTTCATTAAGTACCATTATCGGCTATATTTTGCATACTTATTTCGAGGGAAAGTTAAAAGCTGCAATTTTTACAGATAGCAAAATAAGTGAAAAACCTGACGGAAGAACAGGCAAAACGTTACTTTGCAAAAGTTTAGGAAAGATGAAAAATTATTGTGAAATAAATGGAAAAGATTTTAAACCTGAAGATAAACACAAATACCAAGAAGCAAGCATTGACACTCAAATAGTAAATCTAAATGATGTCAGGTCTAATTTTAATTTTGAAAATCTTTACAATGATATTACCGAATTTATCAAGGTTGAAAAGAAAAATGCACACCCTTTTAAATTAAGAGCAAAAATAATAATTACAACAAATAAAACTATTGATGTAGATGGAGCAAGCTCAAAAGACAGATGTGTTGAATTTGAATTTAGTGAGCATTACAGCGACAAATATAGCCCTTATGATGAGTTTGGAAAATGGTTTTTTGTGGATTGGGATAAAACAGATTGGAATATTTTTGATAATTATATGATGTTTTGTGTTTGGCAATATTTTGAAAAAGGTTTAATTATTGCAAAATCTATCAATCTTAATAAAAGAAAAATTATTGATTGTACTTGTCCGGAGTTTGTTGAATTCATTGAAGAAAAAATAAAATATAATGAAATTATTATTGGGCAGGAATATGATAAAAAAGAAATTCATCAGAAATTTTTAGAAGAATATTCTGAATTAAAAGAAAATAAATTTTATAGTAATCAAAGAACTTTTATTAAATGGTTGAAAAAATTTGCTTTACACTCAGAAGGCGTGGGAGATTTGTTAATTGAAAGGAAGAGCGGAAATAATCGGTATTTTTCATTTACTCAAAAAATAATACAACAATAAGGGTGGATATATTTTAATTTTTTTTATAATCCTTTACGTCCAAATGATAAAAAATATAATAATATCAGTAAATATAGAAGGACGCCAAAAAAATAACAAGTGTCCTGTTAACGTCCTTCAAGTCCAATGCGTCCAGTTTGGATGTGGAGTTTTCATCAATATTTTTTTATCGTCCATCATTGCCTTTTTAATATCAATTCATTGGGATTATTTGGACGTAACGGACTATGAATTTTATAATAAATCAATACACATAAATTTAATAACTAAAAAAAATAATACTATGGACTCAAAAGACGAATTAATTATTGAAATGTTGAAAAACGGAAATAGCTACACCGATATTCAAGCAGAACTAAAAGTTTCTCCATCGAGAATAGCAATAATAAAAAAACAATATTTAAACACGCCGAGTAGCACTAATAATGCACTACTCCAAAATAATTCAACAAATAATATTAAACTTTCAGAACATAAAAAACCTATTGAAAAGGAAGGAAAGCCAAAAGAAAAAGTAGTGATAAAATCGGAAGTAGTGAAGAAAGAAAACATTACGGATTTTTTAACAACACATGAAGAAGAATTTAAAAATTTTGTTAAGGACATTATCACTACTTCTCTTGATAATAGTGCTACTCGCAACACTACTATTGAAAATACTACTACTGATGAATCTAATGCTGAGGAGTGGGCTAATTTGTATGAAAAAATCCTTAATGATGAAAAAAATGAAAATGCAGAGGAGTTAGTTAATACAATTTCTGCTACTACTGAAAATTTAAACACTACTACCGAAAATAATACAAATTCATCTGAACAGGAAGAAAAAAATAGTGATGTTCAAAAATTAATAGGACAAAAATGCACTCATTGTGGTAAAACTTTCAGAAAAGGAATGAGAATTGTTTATACCGAAGGGAAATATTTTTGTAGTATAAAATGTTATAGGTTGTATAAAAAAATACAAGAAGAAAAAAGAGAAAGGGAATACAGGTTAAACAATTATAAGGTGTATAAAAGAAGACGAAGGTTAAACGATTTTTTATGAAACCAATAATTTGAAATGATTTTTTAAAAAAATTACGTTGATTATCGTTTTAAAAAAAAATATTTCTGACTGTTTCCTAACAAACATATTAATCTTATTATTCTTCTATATAAACATTTTTTGAAGGATAAGGTTCTTCATTAATTCCTCCGATTATTATTATTTTCCCGTTTATACAAACTGCTTGATGATTATGGATATTAAATGGTAATGGTTTTTCAATAGACCAAGTATTGTTTTTATAATTATAAACAAAATGATAATTCTTAATTCTTTTTGTAATATCATTTTCTATTGTACTGCCTCCTATTAAATGTATTTCATAACCTTTCAAAACTGCACTACTGACTGTAATTGGATTTGGAATATTTGCTTTTTTAGTCCATGTGTTTAAATTTGGGTTGTATTCGTCAACATCGTCAAGCCAGTTGTACTGACCTTTTTTAAAAGCACTGCCACCAATAGCAATAATTCTATCATTAATAACAATTAAGCATAAATTAGACCTTTGATTCTTAAAAACATTTAAACTATCATATTTTAATGTCTCCGTATTAAATCTAAAAAAATATGTTTTTGTTTCGCCGAGTGTTCCTCCTAAAATATAAATTTGGTTTTTAATACTAACAGCCGAAGCCGAAGTAATAAATTTAGGTAATCTTGGCAGTGAGTCCCATGTATTGTTTTCAATATCGTAAATTTCTGCTTTATTAGTCATGCCTTTTTTATCGCCTTGCCATCCGCCAAAGCAATAAATCTTTTTATCAACCAAAGCACAGCCCATTTCTGTTCTTGATGTTGGAATTGGTGCTTTCTCAATCCATATATTTTTTCTCGAATCGTACACCCATGTATTATTTCTGCATTTTACTGCATCTGCACCGCCTATGTAAAATATTTTATCTTTATAAATTATAGCTTTGCCGGAGCATCGTATTTCGGGCAAAGACGCTAATTGCTTCCATTCGTTACCTGAGTTATCTGAGTGTTTATAAAAGTATATTAAAAAAAGAATTGAAAATATTAAACCGGATAGCCCAATAATTCCAAACAGAAAATATTTTTTTCTATTTCCATTAACCAATATTGAAATAATTTCTTCAGCCGAATTATATCTGTTTTCTTGTAATGGCTCAATACATTTTGTAATAATTTTTTTGTACCGACTTGGTATTTTTTTCAAACCTGATAATTTGGTACTGCCGGTAATCAATTCGAGAAAAACTAAACCTAATGAATAGAAATCACTTCTTGCATCTGCGTTTCTATGATTATTTAATTGTTCAGGCGAACAATATTTTTTTGTTCCTGATGAGACAGAAATATACGAATCAGAGCATGACAAGCCCAAATCAATTATTTTTACATTGCTCCCTTTATGAGTAATAACTATATTTTCAGGTTTTAAATCCAAATGAAATATCTGTTGCTTGTGCATATAATCCAATGCGTCGAGCAATTGCAAAATAATTTTTCTAATCAGTTTAAAATCTTCTATTCCTTGTGGATTTTTCTGAATAATATTTCGCAAAGACACACCATCTATGTACTCTGAAAGTAAATACAAACCCTCCGAGTCATTTCCTTTATTCAGATATTTTACAATATGAGGATGGTCGAGATTAAATCCTAAATTAAATTCCTTTTCTAATGCGTTTATATACGCAGGGTGTTCTCTATATTCAGGCAAAATGCGTTTTAATAATAACCATTTATCATTAATACGTATTTTATAAACACTACTATTGTTGCTTTGATAAGGAAGCAATTCTTTAATTGACGCATTACCCGGAACAACAGCATTTGTTTCAATATTTTCAAAATCCGAACTTTCAGTAACCAGATTCATTATGCTTTGATAATATTTATGTTTGTGATTCCGCTAATCTTACCTGCCTTGAACTGTCCCATGTCCAAACCTTTTCTTGTAACAGAATTAATCAATAACGGATAGTGCCTGATTATATGGAATATTTTCAAATTATCATTCTTTTGTAATTTGCTGTTTAGCGATTCAATTACTTCAAAGTTGAAATTTCCTTTGTAAAGAATTATTATTTTTCTGTTAGGTTCGTATGTAAATTCGATTTTATCATTCTCACATAAACCTGAAACATCTATTTGTTCAAGATTTGCAAATTCCGAATTTTCAATTTTAGAAAATTTATCAATATAAATATCCCAATTTTCAAATCCCAAATATTGAGCTATTACATCAAGCGTATATAAACGAGGTTCTTTAATTCCCTTGACAAAACCAAGTATGCGTTTAAGAGTTGATGCACTTATACGTTGATTTGTTTCCATTGAAATATGTCCCGCCAATGCCTCGCAGTCAGTAGGATAACGAATTTCTTTTCCAAACCTTTTTTCTATTTCTTTACAAGTTATTTTCGACAACATATAAACAATTTATGTTTTGCAAAGATATTTAAAAATAAAATGATTTTTACAGATTGAACGAAGTGAACCAAATGAACTAAATGAATCGAAAAGTTAAAATTTTTTTTCTTTTTCTTTGTTTTCAGGTAATGAAAAATCGAACATGGAAGTTAGGGGAATATCTAAAGCTCTTGAAATAGCAAAAATCGTACTTAATGTGGGATTTGTTCGTGCTGTTTCAATACGTGCAATTTGGCTTAAAGAAATACTGGCTTCAAAAGCAAGTTGGCTTTGTGTGATATTTGCTTCTTGCCTTAACTTTTTTAAATGTATTGCAAACGCTTTAATACCTGTGGCATCAAAAATTAATTTTCGCTTTTTTATTTTTTTCTTTTTCACAAACGAAAATTACATTTTTGAAAAAAAGTATTTATAGCACTTGTGCTATAATTTAAAAAAAATATTAAATTTGCATAAATTTATGATTATAAATAGAGTAACCGAAAATCTATAATAGAGTAGGAATAATTAAAAAATAAATAAAATGAGAAAAATTTTTACAATTGCTATTTTGGCATTATCAATTAATGCTTTTGCACAAAATGTACCAGCTTATGTTCCTACAAATGGATTAATGGGCTGGTGGCCACATTAGATGGAAATATTAATGACCTTAGTGGCAATTTATATAATGGAACTATTACCGGTTCATATTATATAAATGATAGATTTGGTATTTATCAACATGCTTTACAAATTGTGAATAATTCAGATGCTTTGGTATTACCCCAACAAATTAATTTGCCAAATACATTCACTTTGGCATGTTGGGTAAAAATACCAATAAATAATAGTTTAAATTGTGTTTTACCACAACGTGATGTTGCTGGTGCTGGCATTGATGATTGGAGTATAAGTATTTGGAATGGTCAATTAATTACTCAAATAGATTGGACTGGCTGTTCTCAACCGTATTTATATAGCAAAAACACACATTTAAATGATACTATATGGCACCATATTGTATTTATTGCAGATAGAGGAACTAATGGTGTTCAAAAGATGTATATTGATGGTGTTATAGATACTTCACGTACGGTACCTTTAGGAACATTTTCTAATAATAATATTCCAATAAGTATACCGCAAGGAAATGAAAGTATTGATGATATAGGAATATGGAATAGAGTTTTGACACAAAATGAAATTTCTGCTTTATATAATGCAGGGCTGTGTTATCAAACTATTACGGTTACTGATACCTTAATTATTAATGCAAACTTAACAGGATTCAATCCAATTGTCTATAAAAATACAGTTAAAATTTTCCCAAATCCGACGAATGACCATATTACAATTGACTTTGGCAGCAACTTTTCAACAATGAATGGCTATACGCTTCAAATTACAAATTCGTTGAGTCAAATTGTTTATACTACCATAGTAAATCAACAACAAAAAACTGTTGATTTATCAACATGGACTGGAAACGGAATTTATTTTGTTCACTTAATTGACGCACAAAGCAACACTATTGATATTAGAAAAATTGTTTTACAATAAAAATTAAAATTTATGAAAATTATAGCAGTAAATATTTCTAAAACCATTAAGGATAGTAAAGACCCATTGAATGCAACAAGAAGAGCATGGAAACTTAAATTAGAGAGCTGTTTAGATTGTGATTTTGTTATAGGAGTTGCAAATGGCAAAATAATAGAAGTTTATAGGTTTATAGATGTATGCAATGATTTAATTCAAAAAGGCAGAGTAGCATTTTGTCTTCAGCAAGCAACGCCAATTGAGAGTTTTGTAATAAGATTTGCTTTTGATGTCAAAAAAATAAATATTAAAAATTTTGTTGTGAAAAACATTATTGAAACAGATATTTTCAATCTTTAAAATTTTAAAAAAATAACAAAATGAAAAAACTTTTTTTAATTGCAATTATAGCATTATCAATTAATGCTTTTTCACAAAAAGTTGTAAAGGAATATTATGATATTTATAGAACACGAGTAAAATTTGAATACCAAGTTGACAATACAACTGGTGTTAAAAATGGTTATTATAAATCGTATTTTGAAAGCGGCGTCATTTTTGAGTCGGGATTTTATAATATGGGAAAAAAGGATGGACTTTGGAATTCATATGATATGTATGGAAAAGGACAGGTCGAAGGTAAAATAAATTATAAAAATGATTTACAAAATGGAGAAAGTAAATCTTGGTGTTGGACTGATGACGGTAAAATACATTATTTATGCGATGTAACAATTTTTGATATGGGTAAAGAAATATCTTTTGTCAAGTATTATTCTAATGGTCGAAAGTCTGAACAAAAAGACAAAAATGGTTATTTCGCTTGGTTTAATGATGGGAGTCCTAAATCAGAAGAAAAAAACGGGAAAACTTATATATATGGTGTGCATGGGAATGATTATATTGGTTATTTCAAAGTAATTGAATCTGTATCATTCGATTCTCTGAATGTTACGTATTCCATAAATTATTCTTACGATATTGGGGGAGGGAAAGTACAATTATCTTCTGTGAGCATTTATGCAACAGAAAACAATGTCTATGAAAAATTTCACTTTGAACCTTCTGGTTATTTGAATAGTAATACTGATAATTTCGGTAATAAAATTGCTACAGATAGTACCTATATCAGAAAAGCATATTTATTATTAAATATTGAGAGAGATAAAATAGGAAATATAGAATTATTTAATAAAATATCATATATCTATAACGAAAAAACAGGAGATCTTAAAATTATGAATGCTGATAAATCTTATATTATCGAACATTATTATTCTGAAAAATCACCTTATCTTTTATCTACATCAAATTATGATAAGGATGGGAAGAAAACAAAAGAAATTATTAAGGTTGATTGTAAAAGAGATGGAATCAAAACAATAGAACGAACTTATAAAAATGGCATTATTTGTCTTGAAGATGATTTTTCAAAAAGGATAAAAAAAGAGTATTATGATAATGGTAAATTAAAATTAGAACATAATGTATTGAAAGGATTCGGAAAAGAGTTTTACCAATCCGGTAAAGTTTCTCTTGAATACGGCATTAGTACGGAATATGGAAGTGTTGGTAATACCTGTTGTTATTATTATGAGTATTACGAAACAGGAAAATTAAAATCTGAAATTCTAACCGAAGATTCTCCTAATAATTCTGTACTTTCTAATGACCATATTTTTTATGATGAAGTTGGAAATGTTGTAAAGATTGTAGAAGATTTTCGAGGTTCCGGCGGAACAGAACTTACTATAACTGATATAAAGGGAATTGGCGATTATGTAATACATAAATATGAAGAAAAATACAAAATAATTTATTTGATTGAAAACCGCACTTGGAACAGTAACGGTTATTATAAGTATTCTTATCAGTATCCTAAAGGAGAAGAAATTTATAAAAAATCGCAGAAAGTATTAGATGATATTACAAAAAGATTTACCAAAGCCGAATCGGATGATATTAAAAAACAAGCTCTAACCGAATATAAAACTACTATTGAAAAACTAATAAAACTCTCTAAATCTGATTTGACTTCTATAAATGAACAATTGAGTAAAGTAAAAAAAATTGAGGATATAAAAATGATTTTAGGTCTTTGAAAAAAACATGGACAGAAAAATGAACCTACTTTGTTTCTTTAATTGAGCACACAAAAAACATTTATATTAGAAAAATTTGTTTTAAAAAATTAAAAATATTAATAACCTAAAAATAAATAATCAAATGAAAATTTTTATTTCTGAAACTGACAGACACAATGCTTTCAGAGCAGCAATTTGGAATATCGCAAAGGTTCATAAAATTGATAACAGCGACTATAAAACTAATAAAGAACTTTACGATGAAATTGTTGAGATGAAAAGTCCTATACTCCCAGCGTTGAATGATTACCTTAACGCATACAACAAGTGGTTTGGCTTTTATCAATCGAAGAAAAAAACAGAACAGGAAAGCGGAAATGAATATCATCTCAACGATAAAGAAAGAAACGAGTTAGCTGCATTGATGACAGCAAGACAGACCAACCTTGAGAATCTTCAAAAACAATTTGACCAACTAAAATAAAGTTGAGCTCTGAAAAAATAAAAGTGGATAGTGTCGTTGGATTTTTTTAGATTATTTTATTCTTCCTTTTTTGTTAAAAAATCCGATAGTCGTTTTTCGATTTCATTTTTCGATGGAAGATATTTTTTATAATTAGCAGGTAATTGAGGAGTAGTGCTGTATGTGGCAACACCAATTGGCTGCGTGGCATTGCTCAAAGAATATTCCACTATTGTTTTATCCTTGCTTCTGCAAATAATTATTCCGATAGAATTATTTTCATCATTCAGTTTAATTTGTTTGTTCAATGCAGTGAGATAAAATTCCATTTTTCCTTTATGTTCAGGCGTAAATTCCCCAATCTTTAAATCAATAGCAATGAGGCATCGTAACTGACGGTGGAAAAGCAAAAGGTCAACAAAATATTCTTTTGTACTTACTTCAAGCCGGTACTGGCTACCTACGAATGTATAATAACTGCCCATCTCTTCGAGAAATTTACGAATATTGCGAATGAGAGCGAGCTCAAGTTCTTTCTCAGAGTGTTCTTCCGATAATTCGAGAAAATCAAAAGTATAATGGTCTTTAACCGCAAGCTTTGCCTGATTCTTATATTTCTCGGGCAGGGTTTTATCAAAATTGGTTTGGTTCAATAAATATTTTTCGTAAGTTTTATTATCAATCTGATGTATCAGAACATCTTTTGTCCACCCGAATTTCTTTGTGCTTGCCATATAAAATTTCCGCTCTAATTCATCTTTACATTTTTCCATTATAACCACATTGTGCGACCAACCAATTTCTGCCACTAATGGTGGCAGAATTGCATGCGACTTATATTCACTATAAAAAGTACGCATTCGCCAAAGGTTACGATGAGAAAAACCCTGCAAGCCCGGATATTCTTTCTGTAAATCAATCGCCAAATTTTCAACAACGGCTTTGCCCCAGCCCAATTCATCCTGTTTCTTTACAATCATTTTTCCAATATCCCAATAAAGCTGAATCAGTTCTTTATTCACAACTTTTAATGCTTCGTACTGTGCTTTGTGAATTCTTGCTTTTACATCCTTTACGAAGTTCTTGAATTCATTGGTATTTACTAAATCCTTCATATTATTGTTTTATATAGTATTTGCGGTATTGACAATATTCTCCAACTTATGGTTGGAGTTTTTATTTTTATAAAAATGAATGACCCCGAGGCAGAGCCTCGAGGTATCAGTGCAATTTACATACGTCTTTCTAAACATCAAACAGTTTTAATTGCCCACGATATAATTGTTT